>CANKON010000056.1 GCA_947484105.1 Methylococcaceae bacterium
CAACTTTTCGGCTTACCGCATTTGCCATCGAAGCAAAATCACGCAAACTGATATTTTCAGCACGCAAATTTGCATCAATACCTAACGCCAAAATTTCGGCTTCCGATAACGAATTTTTCAAAGAATTTCGCAACGTTTTACGGCGTTGCGAAAATGCTTCGGTCACAATTTTACTCAGCATTTTCACATCATCAACTTCAAAAGGCGGGGTGGAATGTGGCACTAATCGCACCATCGCGGACATGACTTTCGGCACGGGATTAAAACTTTCTGGTGGCACGTCAAACAACCATTCTGTCGCGCAATAATACTGCATCATCACGCTTAAACGTCCGTAAGAATTGTTATTCGGTTTTGCACAAATGCGATTCACTACTTCTTTTTGCAACATAAAAATCATGTCCGCGATGCAATTTGTCGTTTCAAGTAAATGAAACATAAGCGGCGTTGAAATGTTGTAAGGTAAATTGCCAATAACGTGTATTTTTTCGCCTTCAGGCGCAAGTGATGCGAAATCAAAACGCAAAGCATCTGCGCTGTGAATATGTAAATTGGTTTGAGCAGCAAATTTATATTCGAGCCACGCAACCAAATCGCGGTCAAGTTCAACTACATCTAAATGCGTTACTTTTTTAAGTAAAGGTTCAGTCAACGCGCCTTGTCCCGCGCCAATTTCAACCCAATGTTGCCCCTCACGAATCATCGCATTGCCGATGATATTATTGATGATGTTTTGGTCTTGTAAAAAATTTTGACCGAATCGTTTGCGTGCTTGATGTGCCATTTTAAAAATCGCTTTTTTCAGAAGGTGGAGTTGCAAGAAAAGCACGCATTTCGTCGTTTTCAACGCGCTGATAAATATCTAAAACCGATAACGTCAAATCAATTGACGTAAAAGTAATTTCGTCGTCGATAAAATAAAATGCCGATTGCCAACCGCTTGCACGGCGACATACTTCAATTTCAACGCGGTCTTGTTCAATTAGAACGTATTCTTCTAACGTTGGAATCGTTTGGTAACAAACGCGTTTAAATGTTTTGTCATATTTGCGCGTTGAATCGGATAAAACTTCAACAATAATGCGCGGCGATTCAGCGTAATAATCGTCTTTATCGTCATTTTCACAAACAACCAGAATATCAGGATAAAAGTATTTTTTGCCATTATCAGCACGAACTTTTACGTCTGAACTAAACACTTCGCAGGGTGTGCCTTTTAGATGACTACCTATATCAATAATCATGTTAGAAATAATGCGTTGATGATTTTTTTTTGCGCCTGCCATCGCAAAAATTTCACCATCCGCGTATTCATGTCTAACGTCAGCGTTTTTTTCATCGTCGAGATATTCTTGCTCGGTGATGTAATCGTTTTTGTAATTCGGTAAGCCCATTTTATTTCCTCGCGGGTGTTGTCGAACACATCGTAATTGCTGTTTTCACCGCATATTGTAAACTGCCTAAATCGGCTTTGCCTGTTCCTGCTAAATCTAACGCCGTGCCATGGTCAACCGATGTGCGAATAATTGGCAAACCTAACGTTATATTGACAGCTCGTCCAAAACCTTTGTGTTTCAAAACAGGCAAACCTTGGTCGTGATACATGGCTAAAACCGCGTCAGCATATTGCAAATACTTGGGTGTGAATAATGTATCCGCAGGCAACGTGCCTTCTAAATTTAACCCTTCGGCACGCAATTTTTCTAAAACGGGGTTAATCACGTCGATTTCTTCACGTCCTAAATAGCCATTTTCACCTGCGTGCGGATTTAAACCACAAACCAGAATTTTCGGATTTTCAACATGAAAACGGTTTTTTAAATCATGATGCAAAATCCGAATGACTTTTTCGAGCGTTTCTTTTGTAATCGCGTCACTGACTTTTGAAAGCGGCAAATGTGTAGTGACTAAAGCAACGCGCAAACCTTCGGTTGCTAACATCATCACAGGATGTCCACCTGTTTGCAGTGCAATGTGTTCGGTGTGCCCCGTAAAAGCAAAACCCGCTTCATTGATTACACCTTTGTGCACAGGTGCAGTCACCATTGCAGAAAACGTCCCGTTCAAACAGCCCAACGTCGCACGATCTAAAAGTTCTAAAACGTATTCGCTATTTTCGGAATTCAAAACACCTGCTTGCACAGGTGCTTTCAATGCCACAGGTAAAATTGTCAAATGCCCACGTGGCAACATCGTTTGTGGTTTTTTAGGGTCAAAATGATGCAACTTAAGCGGCAAATTTAATTGTTTAGCGCGTTGTTGTAACAAATCAGCATCTGCCAAAACAACCAATTCACACGCTGGCAAAATCTCTTGCGCCAATTGAATACATAAATCTGCACCAATGCCAGCGGGTTCGCCTGCTGTAAGAGCAATACGGGGCAACATTATTCCACATTCCCGTAATGCGTTTCGATATATCGCTCAACAATCGCTTGAAATTCTTCAGCAATGTTATCGCCTTTTAAGGTTACTGTTTTTTCACCATCTTCATAAACAGGCGCAACAGGTGATTCGCCTGTTCCAGGCAAACTGATGCCGATATTTGCATTTTTACTTTCGCCAGGTCCATTAACCACGCAACCCATGACCGCAACTTCCATTTCTTCAACACCCGCATATTTTTCACGCCAAACAGGCATTTGGTCGCGTAAATACGTTTGTATGTTTAATGCTAATTTTTGGAAGTAATCACTCGTTGTGCGTCCACAACCTGGGCAAGAAATCACCATCGGCGTAAAAGCGCGGAAGCCCATTGTTTGCAAAATTTCTTGTCCGACAATCACTTCTTGCGTGCGTGACGTACCAGGCTCTGGCGTGAGTGAAATCCGAATGGTGTCACCAATGCCTTGTTGCATCAAAATCGACAACGCGGCTGCCGAAGATACAATGCCTTTTGAACCCATGCCTGCTTCGGTCAAACCTAAATGCAGCGCGTAATCACAACGCGACGATAAATCTTGATAAATTGAAATCAATTCTTGAACGTTACTGATTTTGCACGACAGAATAATTTTGTCTTTACCTAAACCAATTTCTTCCGCTTTCGCTGCACTTTCCAATGCAGATAAAACAATGGCTTTTCTCGCCACAGCCGCTAACGGTTCAGGTTGTGCAAGCCCACGATTTTCGTCAAGTAAACGGGTTAAAACCGCTTGATCCAAACTGCCACCATTTACGCCAATTCGCACAGGTTTGTTGTATTGACAAGCAACTTCAATCATTTGCTGAAATTGTGGGTCGCGTGCTTTTCCTCGTCCAACATTACCTGGATTGATGCGATATTTGTCCAATGCCGCCGCGCAATCGGGATATTTTTCGAGCAATTTATGACCATTAAAATGAAAATCGCCCACAATCGGCACATGACAATTTTTTGCAATCAATTGTTCTTTAATCGAAGCGACAGCAGCGGCCGCTTCTTCGGAATTAACGGTAATTCGTACGATTTCTGAACCTGCGGTGGCAAGTTCAATAATTTGATTAACTGTAGCTTTGATGTTTGCTGTATCGGTATTTGTCATGGATTGCACCACAATCGGTGCGCCGCCACCGACTTTGACGTTACCGACCAAAACTTGTTGAGTGATTTTTCTAAGACGTGATGACATAGTGAATTTGAATTAAATTAAAATTTAAGAAAGATGATAATTGTACAGGCAATTTCTGCTTTCGCATTCTGCAATACGAACATTTTAGAAATCAACCGTATAATTCCTGAAAAACTGAAATCAATCGAGCTACGATGAAAAAAATTTCTTTCGCTTTATGTTTAGTATTCTCTCTTAATTCGCACGCTGAAACTTTAGAAGAAGCATGGTTTGCGGCATTAAATGCGAATCACCAAATTAAAGCCGCCCAAGCCAATACTGATGCTTCACAAGAACAATTACAAGCCGCAGAGGGAGCATTGTTGCCTGAATTGAATGTCGGAACAGGTTATACACAATACAACGAAACGCCGTCAGCAAAAACCAGCATTGAAGGCAAAACCGCGCAATTTGCAATGCAACAAATGGGGAGCGTGAAAGCCCAAGCGATTGCAACGTTACCGATTTATACCAGCGGGCGTATTTCACATAATATCAGTGCCGCACAAGCGAATTTAAATGCGACGCAAGCGAATGAACAAGTCGCTATTTTGGATTTGAAAATGCAAGTTGCTGAAAATTATGTCGCCGTGTTGCGTTTGGAAGATGCAGTGCAAGTCGCAAAAAGTCACATTCGCAGTTTGGAAAGTCACGAGCGGGACGTGAAAAATCTATTTGAACAAGGCATCGTGGCAAAAAATGACGTGCTGGCGGCAGAAGTTGAAGTATTAAATGCAAAACAACTTTTGATGCAAGCAGCGAATACTTATGACAATGCAAAAGCCCGTTACAACCAACTGTTGACGCGCCCATTGACCACAAACGTTGAACTCACGCTGCCATTTTCTGAACCGCCAAAAGTGACGTTAGAAAATTTAAATCAAAATGCGTTAATGCAACGTCCTGAATTCCAGGTTCTGAACGAACAAATGGAATCGTTGCATCAACAAATGCAATCGATAAACGCAAATTTAATGCCGCAAGTGGCACTGAATGGTGGCTATCAATATCAACAAAATCATTATCAAACTTACGAAGGATTGTGGATGGCGAATGTCGGTGTGGATTGGAAATTGTTTGACGGCAGCACTCATCACAAAGGCGAGGCCTTAGAAAAACAGGTTTTAGCGTTAAAAGAACAGCATGAAATGTTGTCGGGACAAATTCTATTACAAGTACGCCAAGCGTGGCTCGATAGTCAAGAAGCGCAACAGCGTTTTCAAGTCGCCAAACAAACGATTGTGCAAGCGGATGAAAATTTAAAAGTAACGACCGACCGCTATCAACAAGGTTTAACGACACACACGGAAGTGATTCAAGCGGAAAATTTACGGACGCAAATGCACCATAATTTGAATAATGCGACATACGATTTTGTGTTGGCAAATTTACGAATCAAACACGCAGCAGGCAGTTTTTAAGCTAAACTTGCCACAATTTTTCCCTTTTTTTCAGAATTCAAACATGACTACTCAAACACCTAAAACGATTTACCGCAACGATTACACTGTTCCTGATTTCTTGATTCACGACGTAAAATTGCATTTTTCACTCGATGCTGAAAATACAAAAGTCCTTTCGACGCTCACGATGCAACGCAATCCTGAAAGTAAAAATCAAACTGCACCGCTGGTTTTGAATGGCGAAAAATTAGTTTTACAAAAAGTCATTTTGAACGAAACGGAATTGACAGATTACGCGCTCACACCTGAAACATTGACGCTTAAAAATGTGCCTGAATCGTTCACATTGATTATCGAAAATACGATAAATCCCAAAGAAAATACGGCACTTGAAGGGTTATATTTATCAAATGGGATGCTTTGTACGCAATGTGAAGCCGAAGGTTTCAGAAAAATTACTTATTTCCTCGACCGTCCCGATGTGATGAGTAAATTCACCGTCACATTAGTCGCTGATAAAACTGAATTTCCTGTTTTACTTTCAAACGGAAACAAAGTTGCCACTGGTGAATTTGAAAATAATCAACATTGGGTCACATGGAACGACCCGTTTGCAAAACCGTGTTATTTATTCGCACTTGTCGCGGGACAATTAGAATGCGTCGCGGATACGTTTATTACGCAATCGGGCAGAAAAATCGATTTAGAAATTTTTGTTGAAGCGCATGACAAAGACAAATGCACTCATGCCATGCAATCCTTGAAATATGCAATGCGTTGGGACGAAGCGGTTTATGGACGTGAATACGATTTAGATTTATACATGATTGTTGCAGTCAGCCATTTCAATATGGGCGCGATGGAAAACAAAGGTTTAAATGTTTTTAACACTAAATTCGTTTTGGCGCGACCTGATACCGCAACCGATTTTGATTATGAAGGTATTGAAGGCGTAATTGCACACGAGTATTTTCATAATTGGACGGGTAATCGAATTACTTGCCGTGATTGGTTTCAACTCAGTTTAAAAGAAGGTTTTACGGTTTTTCGTGATCAAGAATTTACCGCTGACAGAACATCGCACGCCGTTAAACGCATTGAAGACGTGACGCAACTTCGCACGCGACAATTTGCCGAAGATGCGAGTCCCTTATCACATTCAGTACGTCCTGATGCTTACATTGAAATTAACAATTTTTACACGCTAACCGTTTATGAAAAAGGCGCGGAAGTTGTGCGAATGTTGCACACGTTGCTCGGCGCAGAGGGTTTTAGACGCGGCAGCGATTTGTATTTTGAGCGTCACGACGGGCAAGCCGTAACGTGTGATGATTTTGTCAGTGCGATGCAAGATGCAAATAATGTCGATTTGAACCAATTTAGACGTTGGTATTCGCAAGCGGGAACACCAAAAATTAGCGTTTTACAACATTATGATGCTGAAATAAAAATGTTTTCGCTGACATTGTCACAAAATTATCCAAATCAATCCGAACCACTTTTGATTCCCATTCGGCTGGGTTTATTAAATTCAAAAACAGGTGAGGATTTAATTCCCGAAACGCTGTTGCAATTCAATCAAATGCAACAAACATTCACGTTTGAGAATTTAGAAAATGTACCTGTTGTGTCGTTTTTACGCGGATTTTCTGCACCTGTGAATGTTGAAATAGAACGTAATTTGGAAGAATTCGCATTTTTATCACAACATGACAGCGATTCGTTTAATCGTTGGGATGCCGCGCAAAAATTGGCTGAAAACAGCATTTTGAATTTAGTGAAAACGCCCGCCGCACCAATTCCTGATATTTTGCTAAAAACATTTGAAACCGTTTTGAATTCACCGATTGATGATTTGGCGTATTTTTCGTTGTTGTTGTCATTGCCGTCGGAAAATTATTTAGCGGAACGAATGGAAATTGTCGATTTTGACGGTATTCATAACGCGCGTGAACGTATTTTAAAAACGCTTGCTGAAAAATTTGAAGCGCAGTTTTTAGCCATTTATAACGCAAATCATAAAGAGGAATCAGGCGATTTTAGCCCTGAAGCGATTGGTCGTCGCCGCGTGAAAAATGCGTGTTTGGCATTTTTGAGCAAATTGAATTCACCGCAAATTCAGAATCTCGCACAAACGCAATTTGAAAACACAAAAAATATGACTGACCAAATGGCGGCTTTAGGCGCGATTGTTCACAATAATCACTTCGCAAAAACGGCGTGTTTAGAAAAATTCTATTCGCAATGGCAAAACGAACCGTTGGTGATTGATAAATGGTTTATTTTGCAAGCGAGCAGTCCAGCGGCTGATGCGTTTGAAACTGTGCAAAATCTACGTTCACATTCTGCATTTGATATAAAAAATCCAAATCGCGTGCGTTCATTGATTGGCGCGTTTTCTCAAACCAATCCTGTGCATTTTCACGCCGCAAACGGTCAAGGTTATGCGTTTTTAGGTGACGCAATTTTGGAACTCAACGCCATAAATCCACAAGTTGCATCTCGAATGGTCACGCCTTTAACGGCGTGGCGAAAAGTCGATGATGCGCGTCAAATTCTTATGAAAGCACAGTTGCAACGCATCATCGACACGAAAGATATTTCTAACGATGTGTTTGAATTAGCGAGTAAAAGTTTAGGATAAATCGCCGATTTTATTTCCAAATACTTACAATATTCGTGAAATCATCCGTCCAGGCTGGCATATCAAAATACAACGGCATTTTTTGCCATGAACCGATTTGACTGGTTTGCAACGGTTTTAAGGTTTCAGGATTTTTTGCCAAAACAACCCAATCTGTCGCCACAATGAGTGGGGCGGCAGTTTGCGGTTTAAATTCGTTAATCAATGCCGCAAGGTGCATTTGTTCTGCATGAATCGAAACCACCTTTTTCAACAACAAATGCCGATTCGTAATATGAAACGCCAAAATTCCGTTCGGTTTTAATTTTTTGAAATACAGTTCAATCGCTTCGCGCGTCAATAAATGCGTCGGCACAGCATCCGAACTAAACGCATCCATCATCAGTAAATCAAATGTGCTATCGGGTTTATTTTGCAGTGACAAACGCGCGTCGCCGATTTCTGAAATAGCATTCGGCGCACATTGGCTTAAATAACTGAAATATGCCGAATTTTTAGCAATATCGACCACAAGCGGGTCAATTTCATAAAGCGTCCACGTTTGCGACGGTTTCGCATAACACGTCAACGCGCCTGCTCCTAAACCGACTACGCCGATATTCCAATTTTCAGTTTGAGTATCAAACGTTTTAAATAATTGTCCCATCGGACTTGGGCGA
>CANKON010000057.1 GCA_947484105.1 Methylococcaceae bacterium
GCTTCAACATTCACTTTGTCAAAAACAGGCATCATAATGAAAATTGTCAAAAACAACGAAAGTCCGAGCAAAACTTGATTGCTTGGCACTTGTCCCGTGCCTAACGCTTGACGCAATAAACTGAACACAATCATGATTCGCGTGAATGAAGTCATCGTCAGCAACATCGCTGGCAACAACGTCATCATCGTCATCAACGCCAAAATTTGCAACGTCACGCTGTAAGTTTGACCGCCTTTTGGATTTGATGTCACCGTCAATGCTTCAATTCCCGCTGGCATCGCAAACGCTGCGCCAGTTAAACATAACGCCGAAATGGTGAGTAAAATCAAAATCACGTTGCGCTTACGCATCGACTTTTCCTTTCATGACTTGTTTTAATTTGGCAGCAAAACTATTTTCAGCAGGTTCAAACGTGATTTTATTCAAACAATCCTCACCTTCCAAAACGTGCAACATTTCAATTCGGCTTGGCGTAACACCTAAAATCAATTGTTTTTTGCCTGCTTGAACCAATACTAATTTTTCACGCATTCCAAGCGACAAGCCATCCACAACGTGTAAGCGATTGCCGCTAATTTGTGTGGCAGATTGAAGTTGCTTAATTGCCCACACGCAAATTGCAAAAATAATCAGGACAACCAACAAACCAATTGCCCAACTGGCGAAATCCGAACCAGAAATAATGTCGTTTTGTCGCATTATGCCAAACGTTTGACGCGCTCTGACGGACTAATCACGTCGGTTAATCGAATGCCAAATTTATCGTTAATGACCACGACTTCGCCGTGTGCAATCAACATTCCATTCACCAAAACATCTAATGCTTCGCCGACGAAACGTTCCATTTCAACGACTGAACCTTGATTTAATTGTAAAAGGTTACGAATGCTGATGTTCGTGCGTCCGATTTCCATCGAAATGACAACGGGAACATCTAAAATGACATCTAAATTAACTTCTTCATTAACCGCTTCGTGTTCACCTTCGTAGTCATCAAATTCTTTGAAGGCTACGGTTTCCATATCATCGCTCATCTTTTTTCTCGCTTTTTTTAGTTAATAGCACGGTCTGTAATTTGAATGGCGTAATTTCCGTCAGAAATACCGACCTTACCTGTAAAAATAGGTACATTTGCTGCATTTAATGACACCAAATCAGGCATCTCAATCGGAATCACATCGCCTTTTTTCAATTGTAAAACACTGCGAATCGACATATTTTTTTCAACCAATAAACTATTCACAGGAATATCAACACGCATCACCTCACGGTAAAGTGAATCGTACCAATTTTCATCCACTTCTTCGCTGTTACTGTTAATTACATCGAGTAAATCGCGAATCGGCTCAAGCATCGCGTAAGGCAGCGCAATATGAACATCACCGCCACCACCTTCTAAATCAACGTGAATCGTTGAAACCACAATCAATTCAGAGGGTTCAATAATGTTCGCGAAACGTGGATTGATTTCTGAATTTAAGTATTCAAAATCCAGATTCATCACAGGTTTCCACGCTTCTTTTTGGTCTTTGAAAATCAATTCCACAATCAAAAGCACAATCCGCATTTCAGTCAGCGTGAATTCTTTTCCTTCTGCAGGCATATTTTCAAAAGAACCGCCGCCACCAAAAAAGTTATCTACCGCTGTAAAAATCAAACTCGGTTCCATCACAATCAACGCTTTGCCACGCAACGGATTGACGCGGATAATGCTTAAACTGGTTGGAACGAGTAGACTTTGCGTAAATTCAGAAAACTTTTTAATTTGAATGCCTGAAATATAAATTTCAGCGGAGCGACGAAGAAATTTAAATAATGACACCCGCAACAATCTTGCAAAACGCTCGTTAATCATTTCAAGCGTCGGCATTCGACCACGAACAACCCGTTCTTGATTGGCTAAATCATAGGTTTTGACAACGCCGCGTTCTTCAAGTTCTTCAACATCTTCCTCAGAATAAACGCTTGAATCCTCATCGTCATCACTACTAAAATCGCCACCGCCCATGCCATTTAGTAGGGCATCAATTTCTGCTTGCGAAAGTAAATCACTCATAATGTTATTGCATGATAAAAGAAGTGAAAAAGACTTCTTTGATTTCAGTACCGTGTGCTGTTTTATCTAGCATATCGGTTACGTCATCAAAAATAGCGTTTCGTAGGGCAATTTTGCCCTCATGCGTTTTTAAACCATCTGGATTTTGTGCGCTGATAAGCATTAACAAATTATTCAACAACATGGGTTCATTCTTTTTCAATACCGCAATAGTCGCGTCATCTTCTGCCGAAAATGCTAATGTCATTTTGACTAAGCGAACAGACGAACCTTGTGGGAAATTGACAATTAACGGTTTTTCCAACTCGTTATAAATCGTTGCACTAACAGGGTGTTCGGGTTCAGCACACGCTTCTTCGACTTTATGCTCAATTTGTTTATTCATATAAAAGAACATTCCACCCGCCCCCGCCGCCAAAGACACAATAATAGCGAGTACCAAGATAATTAGAGGTTTTTTAGACGGTTTTTCTGCCGCGTCCGTTTGTTCCATTTGAGCCATATCGAGAACCTATATGTTTTGTTTCACTAAACTTAGACAGCATAAAAAATGCTGGCAATTATACCGAATAAATCAAAAACGCCTGACGACGTTATTGCTGTTACGTTGCTAAAAGCAGTAATTGTGCCAGAAATTAGTCATGACTTTTCCTGTTTAATTGCAAGCAACATCAATTCCACAATTCATGTAATAATAATAGCATCATCATTTTGCCGATTTTTCTATGAAACTCCACGACGACGCGCTGCGAGAATTAGGTCTTGCAGTCATTCAAACCGAAGCCCAGGCTATTGCCGATTTAGCAAAACGCATTGATGCCAATTTTGTGGCGGCGTGCAAACTGCTGTTTGCCTGCAAAGGTCGAATTGTTGTCACGGGTGTTGGTAAATCGGGACATATCGGCGGAAAAATTGCCGCGACATTAGCAAGCACGGGAACACCTGCTTTTTTTGTCCACTCAGGTGAAGCAAGTCATGGCGATTTAGGCATGATTACCGCTCACGATGTGATTTTGGCATTATCAAATTCAGGTGAAACGACAGAGATTTTAGCGATTTTGCCACTGATAAAACGGCTTAACATTTCGTTAATTGCTTTAACGGGAAATTCTGAATCGACGTTAGCAAAATTTGCCACAATTCATTTAGATGTCAGTGTTGAACAAGAAGCCTGTCCGTTGGGATTAGCTCCAACGTCAAGCACAACAGCGGCTTTAGTGATGGGGGATGCGCTTGCGGTGTCATTGCTTGAAGCGCGTGGATTTACACGAGATGATTTTGCGTTTTCTCACCCAGGTGGACAATTGGGACGGCGTTTATTATTGCGAGTGAGCGACATTATGCACACCGATTCAGCCATTCCAAAAGTGAGCGAAAACACGCTTGTCAGTGGCGCAATTTTGGAAATGACGACCAAAAAATTAGGCATGACAGCCGTTGTAAATTCAGAAAATGAATTACTCGGTATTTTCACCGATGGCGATTTGCGGCGACTTTTAGGCAATAATTTAAGTTTGCCGAATTGTGAAATTGGCGAAGTTATGACGAAAAATAGCAAAGTAATTCATGAAAATTGCCTTGCCGCAGAAGCAATGCAAATTATGCAACAACAGAAAATTAGTGCTTTGTGCGTGGTTGATGACCAGCAAAAAGTGTGTGGTGCGTTAAATATGCACGATTTGATTCGTGCGGGGATAGTGTAAATGATACCAGTTCGAGTAATGGAACAAGCCCGTCAAATTCAGCTTTTGATTTTAGATGTTGATGGCGTTTTGACAGACGGAAAATTATTTTTTGACCATTTAGGCAATGAGTTTAAAGCCTTTCATGCGCGTGATGGGCATGGCATCAAAATGTTGCAACAAACAGGTATTGAAATCGCTGTGATTTCGGGGCGTGAATCGTTCATTGTCACGAAACGGATGGAAGAATTAGACGTTTCATTAGTTTATCAAAATCAGCGTGATAAACGCGCCGCGTTTGCAGATTTGTTGCAAAAATTAGATTTAACGCCCGAACAAGTTGCTTATGTGGGTGATGATGTGGTGGATTTACCGATTATGACGCAAGTCGGTTTAGCGATTGCGGTCGCTGATGCAAATGAAGCAGTAATTGCTTGCGCGGATTGGACGACGACGATTGGCGGTGGACTTGGCGCGGTGCGTGAAGTGTGCGACATGATTATGCAATCACAAGATAATTTTGAAGCCATTTTGGCGGATTATCTGCAATGATTGAACGGCATAACGCTTTTTATGGTTATGTGATTTCGCTCGCAATCGTAAGCAGTTTATTCGCAAAATGGCTGGTAAATGAAGAGGTTGAACGTCGTGAAGCCGTGCCGCACAGTGCAGATTTTTTCAGTGTCGGTTACAAAAAATGGCACATGAATGAAAACGGCGATTTAGGTTCACATTTGACCGCCAATAAAATGACGCATTACAGCGACGATGGCACGACAGAATTAGAAAATCCGTTGATGTTTTTTTATAATGCGCCAAATCCTGCGTGGCAGATTCAAGCTGAATCGGGGAAACTCGAAAAAGGCGGCGAAACACTTTGGTTAAATGGCAAAGTTGAAGTCGGACGTGCGGCAAGTTCACAAGGACGCGAGTTAGTTATTCATACTGCGAATTTGCAAGTTTTACCAAAAACCAGTTTCGCGCAAACGAGCGAATTTACAGAATTAAAAAGCGGCAACAACATCACAACTGGAACAGGTATGAAAGCGACATTTAGTGCGCCTGTCCACTTAGAATTATTAGCAAACGTACATGGCAAATATGAAACAAAATAAGTTAAGTTGGCTAATTGCTGCATTCATTTTTAGCTCACCCGTTTTCGCGTTAGAAAGCGATGCTAAACAACCCATTACGATTGATTCAAATGGGGCGACGTATGATGAACGCGCAGAACTTAGCACTTACACAGGAAATGTCATTGCCACACAAGGCAGTATTCGGGTGAACTCGGATAAATTAGACGTACATTTTAAAAATGGTGAAGCTGAAAAATTAGTTTTTTCAGGTAAATCGGCACGCTTCAAGCAAACGCCTAGCGTCGGTGGAAAAGATATTACAGGTCAGGCTTCGACGGGCGAATTTTATCCCAAAAGAAATTTATTAGTTTTAATCGGTAACGCGACGGTTTTGCAAGGAAATGGTACTTATTCAAGCGATTACATCGAATACGATATAAAAACGTCACTTGTGAAAGCTGGCGATAAAAGCGCGTCCACTGAAAACAGCAAACAACGTGTTCACGTTGTCATTCAACCAAAACCATAGCCATGATTTTAGCGGCAAAAAATTTACGCAAAAATTATAACAAACGCGACGTTGTTCAAGGTGTTTCGCTTAACGTCAAAACGGGGGAAGTCGTCGGCTTACTGGGTCCAAATGGTGCGGGGAAAACCACCAGTTTTTACATGATCGTCGGTTTGGTCAAAGCGGACAGCGGCGAAATTACGCTTGGTGGTAAATCAATTACCGATATGCCAATGCACATTCGCGCCACAAACGGCATAGGTTATTTGCCGCAAGAGCCGTCAGTGTTTCGTAAGTTAAGTGTTTCGGACAATTTACGCGCGGTGTTGGAATTACGAAAAGAATTAACGCCTGGACAAATCGAATTGCAAATTATGGATTTAATGGACGAATTCAGCGTCACGCATTTAAAAAATCAGCTTGCATTAAGTTTATCTGGTGGTGAGCGTCGCCGCGTTGAAATTGCCCGCGCCCTCGCCTCAAACCCAAAATTTATTTTGCTCGATGAACCATTTGCAGGCGTTGACCCAATTTCGGTTGAAGACATCAAAAAAATTATTCAACATTTAACCAAACGCGGCATCGGCATTTTAATTACCGAACACAACGTCCGCGAAACACTCGATATTTGCGATCGAGCTTATATTTTGAGCGACGGCAAGGTGATTGCCGAAGGCAATGCCCAAGAAATTGTCACAAATAAAGAAGTTCGTGACGTGTATTTGGGTGAAAATTTCAGCCTGTAATGATGCGGCACTATTATTTATGTTAAAAACGGCGTTTTCTTATCAATTTTGGAGTTAATAGTATGACCGTAAAAGTTAATTTTGTTTTAGCCGCGAACATTGTAGCGGGGGCTACTGATGGCGTTTTACTGGGTGAATTCAATAACTGGAATACAGACGCCGCGACTAAGTTAAAAAAAGAAAAAGATGGTTCTTTGACCGCAACATTAGAGCTAGATGCGGGCGCAACGTATCAATATCGTTATTTATTGAGTGATGGTCGATGGGTAAATGATGATCGCGCCGAGCAATATAGTCATGCCGACGGGTATCAAATTGAAAATTGTGTCATTCATGTTCCACGTGAAACACTAACTAAAAAAGAAACATCAACGATAAAGAAAAAAGATGACTTTACTAAAATAGAAGGTATCGGTAAAAAAATTGCGGAATTATTAGTGGCAGCAAATATCAATACGTTTAACACATTGTCAAATACCACTGAACAAACGCTGCAATCGATATTGGATGCGGCAGGAAATCGCTTCAAATCGTACAATCCTTCGCAATGGGCATTACAAGCGAAATTAGCGGCAGATAACAAATGGGATGCACTTGAAGCCTTTCAAAAAAAGTTAAAAAGCGAAAAAACAAAAAAGTGAACAACTAACTGAATTACGGTATCGAACGCTGAGAAATTAAAGGTTTATCGCGCATGAAACAATCTCTAAATTTACGGATGGGACATCAGTTATCGATGACCCCACAGTTGCAACAAGCTATAAAATTATTGCAATTGTCTACGCTCGATTTGCAACAGGAAATTCAGCAGGCGTTAGAATCCAACATTATGTTGGAATTGGAAGATGATGAATTTGGCTCATTTTCGCTTGATGCGCCATTACACGATAAAAAAAGTGATAACCTTGACTTATTGCACGGTAGCGAAGGTTCACAAACTGACATTCCAGACGATTTGCCCATTGATTCTTCGTGGGATGATATTTACGATGCCGAACCTGAATATGACTCCCCTGCTCCCGATTATGATTTTGGTTCCATTCAAGAAATGTCGAATTTTGAAGGTGAATTTGAGAGCCAACGAACTAGTACGTTGAGTTTGCAAGCGCACTTATTAGCACAATTGGATTTAGTTTCGTTTTCAGAACATGATTTCGCAATTGCAATTGCGATTATTGATTCTATTAACATGGAAGGTTATTTGACGGTGAGTGTGGATGATATTTCTCACAGCTTGCGTGAACAAATGCCCGATTTGGAACTCGATGAAGTTCACGCTGTTTTGCATCGGATTCAGTATTTTGATCCTGCAGGTATTGGCGCAATAGATTTAGGTGATTGTTTGCGTTTGCAATTGCAACAATTGCCCGATTCTATGCCTCATAAAAACGACGCATTATTATTGGTTACGCGCCATTTGGATTTACTCGCCACGCACGAACAAGCCAAATTAGTACGAAAACTCGGCGTTGATGAAGAAGAATTGGGTGAAATTGTGGCATTAATTCGCACGCTTGATCCAAAGCCTGGCGAAAAAATTCAAAGCAAATTGTCCGAATATGTTGTCCCAGATGTTTATGTACGAAAAATAAATGACCGTTGGTGCGTGGATTTAAATCCAGAAGTTGCGCCCAAATTGCGCGTCAATGAAATGTACGCGGGGTTAATTAAAAAATCCGATTCTGGCAAAGACAACACGATAATGAAAGAACATTTGCAAGAAGCAAAATGGTTCATCAAAAGTTTGCACAGCCGAAACGATACATTATTAAGAGTGGCGCGTTGCATCGTGGAAAAACAAACTGCGTTTTTAGAACACGGTTCGATTGCCATGAAATCGATGGTTTTACGCGACGTTGCCGAAGAATTAGAACTACATGAATCCACCATTTCGCGTGTCACCACGCAAAAATATATGCACACGCCAAACGGGATTGTGGAATTCAAATACTTTTTTTCTAGCCACGTTTCAACCGATGGCGGCGGCGAATGTTCTTCAACGGCAATTCGCGCCCTAATTAAAGAGTTAATCAGTAACGAAAATGCAACAAAACCGCTTAGTGATAGTAAAATAGCGGAGTTTTTAAAAGCAAAGGGCATCAATGTTGCTCGAAGAACAGTGGCTAAATATCGTGAAGCGATGTTTATTTCCTCGTCCAGTCAACGCAAGCGTTTATTATAAAAATAAAAACGCACGTTGTTTTTTCC
>CANKON010000058.1 GCA_947484105.1 Methylococcaceae bacterium
AAAACATGGACAACGTTAATTTTAGCAATTGAAAAGGCGGAGCCACAAAATTATGACGGCATTATCGTTACACACGGAACCGACACACTGGCGTATACCGCAGCGGCGTTAGGGTTTTATTTTCATGCTCTAAATGTCCCTATTTTTTTGGTTTCAAGTCATTTTCCTTTGAGTAACGAAAACGCGAATGGGTTGGATAATTTCAGTTTTGCCATCGAAAAAATTGTGACTGAAAATCTAATGGGTGCTTTTGTGCCGTATCGCAATCCCGCCGAAAAAACGGTGACGTTACACAAAGCGACTCGCTTAATTTGTTCACCGCAATTGAGCAGTGATTTTTTCAGTATTGGTGATGTGAATTCGACTCCGAAAACGATTTTTAACGCGCTACTCAATCCCCAATTTTCAGAACGGATTTTGATGATTAAGCCCTACCCTGCTTTGAATTACGATTATTTTGATTTAACAAATGTTGATGCCGTTTTACACGATTTGTACCATTCAGGAACGGCTTGCACAACGGCGAAATGGGGTGAAAATAAGTCATTGCTTCATTTTATAAAACGTTGCCAAGCCCAAAATGTCGCAATTTATCTCGCGCCTGCATTGAAATCGGTGGATGTTTATCAATCGACACTTGAATTAAGTTTATGTGGTGCGACGATGCTTTGGAATATGACAATCGAAGCCGCGTATGTGAAATTATCATTGGCTTATGATAACTTTACGGACGAAACAACGGTTGTTTCATTCATGCAGCAAAATTTGGCTGACGAACACATTTAATTTATTTGAAAACTGGAAATTGAAATGGCTGCAATAATGGAAAAAATCTGTGAAATGAATGGCGAAGTGTTTTATCGCATCACAGTGAAATTACCTAATGGCACTACAAAAGTTGAAAAATTTTCGCGTTTATTTGATGCACAAAAACGAATTAGGCAACTCGAAGAAGAAAACAAAAAAGGGACTATCGGTAATCATTACAACTGAAACACTAGATACAATTACGCCGCGCGAGTTCATTGAATTAGCGCGGCGTAATGTTTAAAGATTTTTTCGAGCTAGGCTTATTTGTGAGCCGCGTCGTAAATTTCTCTCATTTCTTTTACATATTCTGCTGCAGCTTTAATCGCAACGGTAGCATCTGACATATTGTCTTGTGTAGCTGCTTCACGCGCCGCACTCAATTTATCATTCAATTTTTGACGTAAACGTTCTGTTTGTTCATAACGGAATTCTTTTTGTAATTGACGCGCTTCAGCAACTGCTGCAATGAATGCTGTTTTGTCGCCTTTTTCAGCAATAGAAATAGCTTCTTCAACTTTCGCTTTCGTTGCATCTGCAGCTGCTCTAACAACGACGTTTTTATCTTTGTGTTCTTCAGCTGCAAAAGCAGGTGCAGAAACAGTTGCAAATGTAGCAACAATAGCTGCTGATAAAGCGATTTTTTTAAAAATGTTCATTGTGTACCTTGAATGAGGAGTGGAGAATTTGGTTTATCTTTAAACCGACCAAAAAAGTAGGTTAAGAACGGGGCGCATTATAGGACATTTAATTTGTATTAGCGATAGGCGTAAGTGCATAAATAAACTTAATTAAAATCAATATGTTGAATTTTAAAACATATTGATTTGGTGGCGAAATCAATGCTTTTCACCCATTTTTGATGTGTATAAAAAATACAACCATTTGATTTAGAATACTTTTATTTATGCACCCACGCCTCAACGTAAAAAAATTTTGTATTTTCTCAAATTTGGCTAACGCTTCAAATTTGCGTAGAATGCGCGACACTTTAAACGCAAAACAGATTGATTTATGTTCACCACCACGCCATTTTTAAAACGCTTATCTACATTAGCTTTCTTGCTAATGGGCGTTTTGGCGTACGTTTTTTATTTTACAACTGATATTTCAATTACAGATTTAACCAGCGGTTTTTCGCATCCGCTCGAAGGTTGGGATCACGTTGTTACAATGCTTGGTGTTGGAATTTGGGCAGCACAATTGCGCGGCAAAGCCATTTGGCTTTTACCTGCAACGTTTGTCGGTGTAATGAGTTTAGGCGGCATTTCTGGTGCGGCGAAATATCTTGCTGTTCCCAGCGCAGAGATTTTAATTATTTTATCGAGCCTTGTTTTTAGCGTTTTAATCATTCGCAAAATTCGTTTCACGACACAAATCAACGTGTTAATTGTGGCATTTTTTGCCTTTTTTCACGGCTATGCTCACGGCGCAGAAATTTCTGCTTCAGCAAGTTTAATTTCTTACACGCTAGGGTTTATGGTAGCTACGTTGCTGTTGCACGGTGCGGGAATTTTGATGGCAAAAGTCATTTTAATTTCAATAACATTTTTCATTGCCCAAGCCCTAAACGTTGTCATTCCAACGGAATTTGCAAAAATGGCGACCACACGTTATACGCAAATCGCAGAAAAAACGTTCGAGCAACTCGAAACGCAATCTATTAAAAAACCACCTGCGATAACGTCACCGCCGATTACTCAAGATTTACCTATTTTTGAACCGCTCAAAACGTATTTTGTTTTCTGTGCATTTTTGCTTGTTTTTAGCGTTTCACAATTTGTTTGTTACGTTTTTTATGTAAAACAACGCCATGTTTTTGCTTTTTATTCAAAATTCCTCGCTCGTTTTTTCAAAAATTCGCTTTATCCTTACACCGTAATTTCTAACGCTTTCGCGTTCAAATCATTTTTTTCGAGTTTAAATTTCAAGGGGATTTTATGCGTATTCGTTTGCCTAAATCCGTTAAACAAATTTCAAGGAATCAAAAATGATTATCACAGATAAATCTTTTGCAGATTGGCAACATTCACACGTTTTCAACGAAGGCAATCCGCTTGCAGAACGCAATACGAAATGGGCGGTTTTTTTTACCGCTTTAATGATGATTGGCGAAATTTTCGGCGGCTGGTTTTACAATTCAATGGCTTTGCTCGCCGATGGTTGGCACATGAGTTCACACGTTTTGGCGTTAGGCTTATCGGTGTTTGCGTATCGCGCCGCAAGGCGTTTAACGCACGATAAACGTTTTGCTTTTGGGACGTGGAAAATTGAAATTATGGGCGGTTACACCAGCGCGATGTTTTTAATTGGCGTTGCAGGTTTGATGCTTTATCAATCTACACAGCGTTTAATTACACCGATGCCGATCCATTATGATCAAGCCATAGCGATTGCCGCTGGCGGTTTAATTGTAAATTTGCTGTGTGCATGGTTGCTAAAAGATGGACATCATCATGAACATTCTCACGGCCACTCGCATTCACACGATCACCATCATCATGATTTAAATTTACGCTCGGCTTATTTACACGTTGTTGCTGATGCCGCAACGTCGGTTTTGGCAATTATCGCGTTGTTTGGCGGGAAAGTTTGGGACGCAAGTTGGCTCGATCCCGCGATGGGAATTGTCGGCGCGTTACTGGTTTTAGTTTGGGCATATCGTTTATTGCTGGAAACAGGGCGCGTTTTACTTGATGCCGAAATGGATGCACCTGTAGTTGCGGAAATTTTTGAAGTCATTAACTACAGTCCGATTGAAGCAAAAATCACCGATTTACACGTTTGGCGTGTCAGCAAAAACAAATACGCCTGCATCTTGTCATTGCTGACAAAAGAAACTGTAACGCCCGATTATTTCAAAAAACAATTGAGCATTCATGAAGAATTAGTTCACATCACCATCGAAATAAATCACTGTACAACCACTCACGAAACGTAATTTTTATGGACAAAACAAATTCGACTTTTACAGGTTATCCGATTTTTCAACCGTCAAAACAGGAGCTGAAAAATTCACGTTTTCGCAGCGGATTGATATTGACGGCGGTGGTGATTTTACACAGCGCGATTGCGTTTGAGTTGGCAAATGCACCTAAAGATGAACCTAAAAAAACGCCGCAAATTATGGAAGTAGCGATGGTGACAATTCCAAAACCTAAGCCACCACCAGAACCACCTAAACCAGAAATAAAACCGCCTGAACCGCCAAAACCTGTGGTGAAAAAAGAAGTCGTTAAACCTCAACCTATGAAAAAAATCACGCCGCCAAAACCTGTTTTACAACCAAAAATTTTAACCACAGCGTCTGAAAATGCTGACGTGAGTATTCCAAAATTTGAGGCGGCACCTGTTTATACGCCGCCTGTACCTGTTCAAACGGTTGCGAAAGCCGCGAACAAGCCAATTGAAACATCATCGGCAAACAATGAAAGTTCGTCGACAAGTTCAGGCGGAACGTGTGAAAACTGCGACAGCATCGAAAAACGTTTACAACGCCGCTATGCACGACGGAATTTTTCGGGTTCTGTTTCGTTCACATTTACGATTGGCGAAGAGGGAACAGTTCAAAACGCAACTGTAAAAAATACCGAACCTGCGGATATGTTTGACGAAGAGGTCATTTCTGAAATCAAAGAAAGTTTGATGGAAATGGAATTCGAGCCAAAAATCGTAAATGGAAAAGCCATAAGTTTCAAAGGCAATAAAACAATTAAATTTCAACCTTCTAAATAAATTAGGAATAAAAAAATGACCGATTCAATTACCCATCTTGTTATCGACCTCACGTTTTATACGTTGATGGTTTTTTCTGTGCTGACGTGGACGATGATTTTTTACAAAATCTGGCAATTTATGGCGAATAATCGCAATAACAACGTGTTCAACGAAGCTTTTTGGAATACGCAAAATATGGAACAAGCGAAACGTTTGCCCGACGATATTTTCAAAGGCACGCAATCGCATTTAGCGTACGAAGGCTTATTTTGGCTTGATGAATATCAACGTTTGCGCGGTAAAAGTTTCAAATATGCAGGCAATCCGAATGAATTACTCGAACACGCTTTGCGTGGGCAATTGCAAAAAGAACAACACACGCTTGAAAGCGGTTTGACGTTGTTGGCAAGTATTGGCAGCACCGCGCCATTTGTCGGTTTGTTCGGAACAGTGATGGGAATTATGCACGCAATGCACGATATTACGGCGAGTGGTTCAACGAGTTTAGACGTTGTTGCAGGACCTATTGGTGATGCGCTAGTAGCAACCGCAATCGGTATCGCCGTTGCTGTACCTGCGGTGTTGGCATACAACTTCTTTTTGCGTCGCGTAAAATTACAACGTATGCAACTCGAAAGTTTTGTCGCACATTTCTTGCTCGTCGCTGATTTGCCGAAAGATTAGGAGGTTTTATGGCTTTTAAACCGCAATCTGAAGACGAAAGTGCGATGAGTGAAATCAACGTCACGCCACTGGTGGACGTGATGTTGGTATTGGTGATTATTTTGCTGGTGACTGCGCCATTATTGACGCAATCCGTGCAAGTGAAATTACCGAAAACCACCGAAACCATTGCCGATACGCAAGCCCAACCGTTACAACTTGGCATCGACGCGCAAGGTGGAATTACGTTAAATAAAAATCCAATTTCAGATTTAGCAACGTTAGAAACCGCATTGAAATCTGAATTTTCCAAAGACGCAGAAATCGGTGTGCATTTGTACGCTGACCAAGCGGTGGTTTATGCAAAAGTCGCAGAAGTGATGGCGACGGTTCAACACGCGGGAATTTCTAAAATCGCGTTTGTGAGTATTGAGCAATGAAGTTACTTAGCTTTTTATTTTTATTTGCTTGCGTACAAATCAGTTTTGCACATGATGCGGGATTAAGTTCTGCGGATGTGGTTTTAAACGAAAAAGGCGTTGACGTTTCAATTACGTTTGCGTTGCAAGATACCGAAGCCTTTGCGCCAATGGATAACGATGGCGATGCCGAAGTCAGCAACGAAGAACGTGAAGCTGCAAAACCCGAAGTGGCAGCGTTAATCGTAAAAGAATTAGAAATCACGCTCGACAATCAAAACGTGAAACCGTTTGAAATCGCAAATGTGACGTTTGATGCACAAAACAACGCGCATCTTTTATTTCATTACCAACCCGCTTTAACGAGTTTAAAAATGCAGTTGTTGTTTTTAAATAAATTGCCTGACGGTCACAAGCAAGTCGTCACAATTAAAGACGCAACGGGAAAAAATGTGAGCGAAAAAATGCTCACCCAACAAGATAACGTCATCGAATTAAATTTAGCGACTGGTGAAAGTTCATCAATGTTCAAAGAATTTTTAACTCTAGGCATCGAACATATTTTGACAGGTTACGACCATTTATTGTTTTTGTTTGCGTTACTGATTGTGACGCATCGTTTTTGGTCAGCATTTGGCATTATTACGTTTTTCACTATCGCGCATTCGATAACGCTTGCGCTCGCGGGCATGAACTTAGTCACGATTCCCAGCACGATTGTTGAGCCGTTAATTGCCGCGTCGATTGTCTATGTTGGCGCAGAAAATTTAATTCGCAAAGAACCGAAAGGTAGAAAATATCTGACTTTTGCCTTTGGGTTAATTCACGGTTTTGGTTTTGCTGCTGTGTTGCAAGAAATGAACATTACCAGCATCGAAACGGGCATTTTAGTGCCGCTATTTTCGTTCAATTTAGGCGTAGAAACTGGACAGTTAATTGTCACCTCGATTTCGTTGCCAATCATTTGGTGGTTACACACAAAACCGCTTGTCGAAAAATACTTTGTTCCAGTTTCATCAGTATTTGTGTGTTTAGCTGGCGTACATTGGTTAATTGAACGAACGATTTTGTAAAAAGGAAAAATTCATGAAATTTAAATTCACGCTGTTATCCTTAGCAATTTTGGCAAATTTTTCGGTTCACGCCCATGCCGAATATACGGAGCTTGAAACGTCTAAAAATACCAAAAAAGAAAAATCTGAAAAAGCTGTCGAGCTTGATGAAATGGTTGTAACGACAACAACTGAAGGACGCGCTGAATCATTAGTTGGCATCGCTGGCAGTGCATCGCAAGGCAGCATTGGGCAAGAAGAATTAAAATATCGTCCAGTGACGCGCCCTAGCGAAATTTTAGAAACCGTCCCAGGTTTGATTTCAAGCCAACATAGCGGTGAAGGCAAAGCTGCACAGTATTATTTACGCGGTTTTAACTTAGATCATGGCACGGATTTTCTAACGCAAGTTGATGGCATGCCTGTGAATTTAGGTTCGCATTCGCACGGTCAAGGTTGGATGGATACCAACTTTTTAATTCCTGAAATGATTAAAACCATGGATTATCAAAAAGGAAATTACTACGCAGAAAATGGGGATTTTTCGAGTGCTGGTGCGGCAAATATCCATTATTTTAGCGATTTACCAGAACATACCGTGAAATTCACAGGCGGCAGTTTTGATTATTACCGTGGCTTGGTGATGGGTTCGCAAAAAATTGGCGAGGGCAATTTAGCGTATGCAGGCGAAACGGTTCAAAACGGCGGGCCTTGGCAAGTTAGTAACGAGTATTTGAAATTTAACGGTGTGTTGAAATACAGCGAAGAACACGGAAACAGCGGGTTTAGCGTCACAGGAATGGCAATGGCGGCAGATTGGAATTCGACTGACCAAATTCCAAAGCGTGGTGTAGCGAATGGTTCAGTTGACCGTTTTGGCACAGTCGATCCAACAGATGGCGGACGTTCTGACCGTTACAGCGTGACAGGCGAATGGCATCGTCAAGACAAAAACAGCAAAACACAAATCATGGCGTATGGTTTATACACAACGCTCGATTTATATTCTAATTTCACTTATTTCATGGACGACCCAATTAACGGCGACCAATTCGGACAACCAGACGAACGTTTTGTCTCCGGTTCTAAAGGGACGCACACGATTTTTCATAAATTAGGGCAATTTGATTCTGAAAGTACCTTTGGTTTGCAATTCCGTAACGACAATATCAATAACGCCTTGTTGAAAACCAAAGCGCAACAAATTCTCGATACAACACGAAAAGACACGGTTTGGATAAGTAGTTTAAGTCCGTATTTCGACAACAAAACGATGTGGACAAATTGGTTACGAACCGATGTTGGATTACGTTTTGATGGTTATCGTTTTAATGTTTCCAAGAGTAATCAAGCGGCAAACGAAGGCACTGTCTACGATGGGTTAGTCAGTCCAAAAGTGGGCATCATTTTTGGCCCGTGGGCAGAAACCGAATTTTATTTAAATGGGGGGTTAGGTTTTCACAGTAACGATGGTCGCGGCGTAAATACAAAAGTTGACCCGAAAACAGGTGATAAAGTCGATCCTGCTGTCCCATTGTCTCGTACTTACGGCGCAGAAGTGGGTATGCGTAGCAACTGGATT
>CANKON010000059.1 GCA_947484105.1 Methylococcaceae bacterium
ATTCATCTCCGCCAATTCGCGCACATAAATCCCCTTTGCGGGTATTTTTTCGCAACACATCAGCAATGGCACATAACGCCGCATCGCCCGTTGGATGACCGTAAGAATCGTTAATATCTTTGAAGTTATCTAAGTCAATCATCAGCACACAAAATTCATGGCTGTGACGTTCACAACGCCCCACTTCATATTCCAAAATATCGTTAAATTGTCGGCGGTTATAAAGCCCAGTTAATGGGTCATGAACTGCATAGTATTCGAGTTCCAACAACGTGCGTGACAAGGCTTTACTTGAACCGACAACCATCACCATGACGGATAAAATCGCCCGAATTACGCTTTCTTCTTGAGGCGATAATTTATTATTCGACGCATACGCCAAACCTAATAATCCCGCTAGATTCGTCGATTGATCGGCAACAGGAACGCTAATCATATTGATGTCGAGTACGTCATTCACAAAATTATTTTCGCCACACGACACTACAAATTCTTCAATATCTAGCACCGTATCTTTCGGCAAACCGATACTTTCAATCATTTTCAGACTGAGTTTTTGCCGTGCATCTTCGAGTGTTTCAGGGCTGTATTGCCCTAATGTGTACAAATAAAGCGATAAACCATGTTCTTCGGCAAACGCAATGTAGAAAAAGTTGAACGGAAAAATGCTATGAAAATCGCCTAAAATTTCTTGCACAAACTCTTTCCATTGCGAAACGTGTTCGTGCGACAAGATAATGTTTTCTAAAACTTTGCTTTGGCGTTCGAGCAAATCTTTTTCAATCAGCACCGATGATAACGTTTTCAGCGCATTGTTAAATTCGACAATCACGTCTTGAATGCGTGAGCGGGAGATTTGTTGTTGTTTTTCGTATTGCTCAAAAAGTAGATGCAAACTTTTATCCAAACGATTGCAACTTTGCATTGCTCGCGTTATCGCATTTTTTGTATCGTCGGAATTTTTTGCTTCTAAGCCCGCTTCTAATCTTTCGACAATGTCGTCAGTTACGCTGTGCGTTAATTCGATATTGTTGAACGCATAACGCTGCGTACGGGTCTGGTGTTCTAAGATTTCAGTGATTTGGTTAATGAAATTAAAACGTAATTCTTCTAAGTGATTGGTTGGAAAATTCATTCGGTTAATTTTTTTCAGGAAAATGTCCAAAAGGTTGCATTAAATCTACGCCGCATTGCAATTTTTGAAACCAAGTAAAAAAATCTTTGACGGCTTGACCACGATAAATCGGTCCGTGTTGCGGTGCGAGCATTTCAATATCGAGTTCTTTAATAGTTTCGAGCCAGCATAAAATGGCTTTGTTTGAACACATATAACGGCGATGAAAACCTTCAATATGTGGAATATGCGCCGCAAAGTCATCAACGAAAACAGAGTTGTCATCGTCTGCCATCATTGCCGCGCCAATATCACCAGTGAATAAAATTTTTGAAATTGGATCGTAGACGTTAATTTGTCCTTCTGAGTGCAGAAAATGCGCGGGAACAATTTTTAAAGTGAATTCATGACTGTCATTCCAAATCATACCTTCATTTGGCACGCCGACAAATCGCGCCATATCTCTTAAACCGTAATGTGGCAAAAAACGAATCCAAATACTCGATACGAAAATAGGTGAATGAATCAAATCCATCCACGTCGAAAGTCCACCGACAATGTCAGGATCTTGATGTGAAAGGAAAATACCTTTAATTTGATTTGGCTCGATATAACGTAACATTTCAGCCAATACGCGCGGCATCACGCCAAAACCACCTGGGTCGAGTAAAACACCTTCGTTTTGGTGTGTAATGAGATATTGATTTGAGCGAATGCCATCTTCTTCACCCGCTTCACTTTCGTTGAGCAAAATAAAACGGTGGCTTTCAGATTCAAATAACGTGACGTTACGCATAGTAGTTGCCTTTTTAGCAGAGGTATTCAACATAAATTTTTAATCGTTGTAATCAATAATAAGTGGCGCGTGATCGGAAAAACGCTCTGTTTTGTAAATGCTTGCAGCTTTAACTTTGTTCTGGAGTGACGCGCTGATAATTTGGTAATCAATCCGCCAACCGACATTTTTTGCCCACGCTTGACCACGATTTGACCACCAAGTGTATTGTTCGGCTTCTTGATTGACTAAGCGAAACGCATCAAACCATTCTTCGTCCGCAAACACCGCGTCTAGCCAAGCCCGTTCTTCGGGTAAAAAGCCTGAATTTTTTTGATTTCCGCGCCAATTTTTTAAATCAATCGCTTTATGTGCAATGTTCCAATCCCCGCAAATTATGGTGTCTCGCCCGTTTGTCGCGCAAGTTTTTAAATACTCGGCAAAGCGTTCAAGTACACTAAATTTAAAATTTTGCCGTTCTTCGCCTGACGAACCTGAAGGTAAATAAAGTGAAATCACGCTTAAATTACCGAATCGTGCTTCGATAAATCGTCCTTCACGGTCAATATCTTCAATTCCGATACCGTAAATGACTTTGTCGGGCTTGTTTTTACAATAAAGTGCAACGCCACTGTAGCCTTTTTTTTCGGCATCATGATAAAAACAGTGATATGGGGCGGGGCAAAAAATATCTTCGGCTAATTGCTCAAGCTGGGCTTTGGTTTCTTGGATACAAACCACGTCTGCATTTTGCTGGGCTAACCACGCGAAAAAACCTTTGCGTTCAGCCGCGCGAATTCCGTTTGTGTTGACAGTAATAATACGCATAAAAGTTTGAATCCATTGCGATTTGTGAGTTAAGTCAGTATCATAGGCGGTTTTTAAATCAACCGCCCGTTGTGGGCAATGCGAAAAATCATGAAACCAGAAATTCATCCTAATTATAAACAAATTACCGTTACTTGTGGTTGCGGCAATACTTTTGTGACCGGTTCTGCGTTGGCTAAAGACTTAAACATTGAAGTTTGTTCTTCTTGCCACCCTTTCTACACAGGGAAACAACGCGTTGTGGACACAGCAGGTCGCGTCGATAAATTCAAAAAACGTTTCGGCAGATAATTTTTATTTTTTGCCAACAAAAAAGCCGATACGTTTTTGCGTATCGGCTTTTTTGTTGCGTGATGATTTAGAAATCTTTCGGTTCTTTCGCACGACGTGACGTTGAACTTAAACGTTTTTTACTTTTGTCGCCTTTTGGTTTGCTGTCGTCAAATTTCAAGGTTTTTCTACCTTCTGATTTTTCAGCTTTCGGTTCATATTTAGCACTGCTGCTTGAACTTTCGCCGACTTTTGAAATGTTTAACGCTTGACCGACTACACGCACTTTGCGTAATTCTTGCAATAATTCTTTTGGCATTCCAGCAGGTAATTCGACCGTGCTGTAATCATCTTCAATGCGAATTCGCGCAATGTGTGCGCCTTCAATACCTGTTTCATTCGCAATCGCACCAACGATATTTCCAGGTTTTACGCCGTGAGCATTGCCGACTTCAATTCGGAAAGTTTCCATTTCAACATTGCTTGAAAATTCGCGTTTCGGACGACGTTCACGTTCGCCACGATCATTTGATTCACGTCTTGGACGTTCATTTCTGTCGCTACGTCCGCGTGAATCATCACGATCACGGCGTGGACGTTCGTCGCTACGTTCGCGGTCACGTTCCGACACTTTTTTCGGTGGAGCCATGAGCAATGGTTCGTCGCCTTGTACTAATTTTGCTAATGCCGCGCCAATTTCTAAAGCGGTAACATCATGTTCAATTTCGTATTGTTGAATCAATTGCGAGAAGAAACTTAATTCGGCTGACGCTAATGTATCTGTGATGTTTTGTTTGAAACGGGCGATGCGTTTGTTGTTGATAATTTCGGTTGAAGGCAAGCCCATTTCTTCAACTTTTTGTTTGGTTGCACGTTCGATGTTGATGAGCAATTTGCGTTCGCGTGGTGCAATAAACAAAATCGCATCGCCTGTGCGACCTGCGCGACCTGTACGACCAATACGATGCACATACGATTCCGTATCGTAAGGAATATCGTAATTGACAACATGGGTAATTCTGTCCACGTCTAAACCACGCGCGGCAACGTCGGTTGCAATCAGAATATCGAGTTTGCCATTTTTCAAATGGTTAATCGCGCGTTCACGCAAATTTTGTGACATATCGCCGTTAATCGCCGCTGCAGAATAACCACGCGCTTCTAATTTTTCAGCCAATTCAATCGTTGCGGTTTTGGTTCGCACGAAAATAATCATGCCGTCGAACGTTTCAGCTTCCAAAATCCGTGTCAAAGCATCGAGTTTGTGAACACCACTAACAAGCCAATAACGTTGACGGATATTTTCCGCTGACGCATTGGTGACTTTAATCGTAACGTGTTCAGGTTTATTGAGATATTTATCTGTCATTCTGCGAATAACGGTCGGCATCGTGGCAGAGAACAAGGCAATCTGACGTTCGTCAGGTGTTTGATCTAAAATCCATTCGACATCATCAATAAAACCCATGCGTAACATTTCGTCGGCTTCATCTAAAACTAAGAATTTCAAATTAGTGAGTGATAATGTGCCTTTTCGCATGTGATCCATCACACGTCCAGGCGTACCCACGACAACGTGTGCACCACGTTTTAAAGCGCGTAATTGCGAAGTGTAATCTTGTCCACCGTAAATGGGTAAAACATGAAAATCTTTTAAATGTGACGCATAACGTTGGAACGCTTCGGCAACTTGAATCGCTAATTCGCGTGTGGGGGCTAAAACTAAGACTTGTGGATCGCGTTGTTTTAAATCAATGCGCGACAAAATGGGCAATGCGAAAGCAGCGGTTTTACCTGTGCCTGTTTGCGCTTGACCTAAAACGTCTTTGCCTTCGAGAATAAATGGGATAGTTTGGGCTTGAATCGGGGACGGCGTTTCGTAGCCGACTTCTTTTAATGCTTTAAGTAAGGGTTCAATAATTCCTAAGTCACGAAATGACAATGGAGTTGTTTCTTCAGACATGATTTACCTGTTGTAGAAGTTTAGAATGCGCGATGTTGCGCGGGGAGGGTATTTGTTTTGATGTTTGAATTATAACGCATTTATGCGCCATTCTGCTAATTTAGGCAATTTTAAAGAATTGCTTTTATAATAAGCACAACAAAAACTTAACTTTTTAACCCATCGAGAGCTTTCATGATTCAAGGTAGTATCGTCGCATTAGTCACACCAATGGACAGCACAGGTGCTGTAAATTTCGACAGTTTGGGCGCGTTATGCGAATTTCATATCGAACAAGGCACAGATGCCATTGTCGCAGTGGGTACGACAGGCGAATCAGCAACATTGAGCGAAAAGGAACATTGCGAAGTCATTAAATTCGTGGTGGATAAAGTTGCTGGACGCATTCCTGTCATTGCGGGTACGGGTTCAAATTCAACGTCCGAAGCCATTAACTTAACTCGAAAAGCGAAAGAATTAGCGGCTGATGCGTGTTTAATTGTTACACCTTATTACAACAAACCGACGCAAGAAGGTTTGTATTTACATCATAAAGCCATTGCAGAAGCGGTTGATATTGCACAAATTTTGTACAATGTTCCAGGTCGAACAGCGTGCGATATGTTACCTGAAACAATTGGACGGCTGGCGAAAATCCCCAACATTGTCGGTGTAAAGGAAGCGACTGGCGATTTAACTCGCGTACAAAAAATTCGAGATTTAACGCATCCAGATTTTGCAATTTACACAGGCGATGACGCAACGAGCCGCGAGTTTTGCTTGTTAGGTGGCAACGGAACAATTACCGTTTCTGGTAATGTTGCACCGCGTTTAGTTCATGAAATGATTACTGCTGCAATCGCTGGCGATGTTGAAACTGCCGCTGAAATAGATAAAAAATTAACCGCATTGCACCGCGATTTGTTTATTCAAGCGAATCCGATTCCTGTGAAATGGGCGGTTGCTGAAATGGGTTTGATGCCAAAAGGAATTCGTTTGCCGTTGACGTGGCTCACACCAGAATGTGAAGAAATCGTGCGAGAGGCTATGCGTCAAGCTGGCGTAATTTAAGATGAAAACATCATTCAAAATTAGTGCAATCGCCTGTGCTTTAAGCCTAAGTGGTTGCAGTACATTACAAAGTTGGTTTCCTGATAAAGAAAAAGATTACCAATTCACTACCGAATTACCGCAGTTAGTAATTCCTTCTGACTTAGTTCAAAAATCGGCATTACCCACACGTTCTTCCGTTGAAACGCCTACTGCAAAATCGGTTGAATCTGTCGCGCCGCAGAAAATAGCTCCGAAAAAAAATATCACGCCGACAATTGAAAAAACCGCGCCACTGGTCAACCGTCCCGCACTTGAAGACGCTGAAACCGAATTATCGCGCAACGAAATTCAAGTCAGTTTGACACACGAAAATGCCCCAACCTTAAACTTGAATGTGCCATCAGTTCGTGCGTGGCGAATTGTTGGAAAAGCTTTAAGTCGCAGTGGCATTGAGGTCACAAATCGCGATCAAACTAACGGAAAAATTCATATTCAAATTGCCGATTCAAAACCGAAAACAGAATCCGAAAAATCACTGTTGGATGATACGCTTTCAGTTTTCGATGGTTTTGTCAGCAACGAAACGGGCTACGTTCTTCAATTCCGTGAAACAAATTCAAAAACTGCCGTTACTGTGTTGAGTACAGAATTACAGCCACTCATGGACGGCGCAGACAACAAAGTGTTGCTGATTTTGTTCGAGGCGATTAAAGCCGATTTGAGCAAGTAAAAACCTATTACGACAAATGGCACGGCGATTGCTAAATTACGTTGCGATATTTGGCGACAAATTAGCATTCAGTTGGATTCAATCGGTCAAAATAATGCCCTTGTTTTAGCTGCAATTCACCCCATTATTGACAACAGTACGATGATTTTATAACACTCCGTTTAATAGAAAGTGCTTATAAAATATGCAATAATGAACACCTTTATAAGTAAATTCTAACTTTGTACAACATGAAAACACTCAACAAGTCTGATTTAGAAGAAGCCCTAAAATTATGCAAAGGCGCGTTTATTTCCGCCGCAGGTTTCAGTTTAGTCATCAACATATTGCAACTCGTTCCGACAATTTACATGTTGCAACTTTACGATCGCGTCGTTCCAACTGGCAACCATTCAACTTTAGTGATGCTCACGCTGATCATGATGGTGTTGTTTGTGACGATGGGAACATTGGAATGGGTACGCTCGCAAATTTTAGTGCGCGTCAGTACCCGTTTGGAGACGTTGCTCAACGAACGTTTGTTCAAAGTGGCTTACAAACAAGCTCTTTATACAGGTGGTCAACGCGCTTCATCGCAACCGCTCGATGATTTAACAGCATTACGTCAATTCATGACTGGCAACGGATTATTTGCATTTTTCGACGCACCTTGGTTGCCAATTTATATTGCGTTGATGTTCGTATTTCATTGGATGTATGGCTGGATGGCAGTTGGTACGGCAATTTTGTTAATCATCGTCGCCATCGTTCAAGAAAAAGCCACCAGCAAAATGCTAGGTGAAGCCAACAATTTGGCAATGGCGGGGCGGGGTTTAGTCAATAAAAATCTTCGCAATGCCGAAGTTATCGAATCAATGGGAATGTTAAATAACATTCAACAACGTTGGTTGAAAGGGACAAATCAAGTATTAGTTTTACAGGCTACCGCCAGCTCACGCGCAGGTTTAATCAGTGCAACGTCAAAGTTAATTCGCCTGTCGTCACAATCGCTAATTCTTGCAATTGGCGCGTATTTGGTAATTGAAAATGAAATCACTTCTGGCTTGATGATTGGTGGCTCAGTGTTATTGGGACGTGCTTTAGCCCCTATTGATATTGTCATTGGTTCATGGAAAGGTTTTATTTCTGCACGCGGACAGTATTCACGTTTGAACGAATTATTACGCCAGATTCCTGCTGATGCAGAACGCATGACATTGCCAACGCCTGAAGGTTCATTCCAATTTGAAGCCGCAGTCGTTGCGCCTCCTGGTGCAAAACAAGCTGTTTTGAAAGGCATTTCAATCAACATTGCGAAAGGTGATGTAGTGGGGGTGATTGGACCGAGCGGGGCAGGTAAATCAACATTTGCGCGGGCATTACTCGGAATTTGGCCCTGTAATCAAGGCAAAATCCGTTTAGACGGTGCAGATGTTTTCACTTGGAATCGTGAAGAACTTGGACCGCACATTGGTTATTTACCGCAAGACATCGAATTATTTGAAGGCACCATCAGCGAA
>CANKON010000060.1 GCA_947484105.1 Methylococcaceae bacterium
ACACCGATTTATGTGAACATTTCGCTTATACCCGCCAAGAATTGTTCAGTTTGATTCAAGTCGAAAAAATCAAAACGTTCGATGATTTAATCAGCAAACACGGCAAAGGCTTAGGTTGTGATATTTGCAAACCCACCGTTGGCAACATTTTAGCGTCGCAATGGAACGAACACATTTTGGAAAAATCGCATCTCGGTTTGCAAGAAACCAACGACACATTTTTAGCGAATATCCAAAAAGATGGCACTTATTCCGTTGTACCTCGCGTCACAGGCGGTGAAATTACACCTGATCAGCTCATTGTTTTAGGGCAAGTCGCTAAAAAATATAACCTTTACACCAAAATCACAGGTGGTCAGCGCGTCGATTTATTCGGCGTTCGCGTTGAACAATTACCGCTCGTTTGGGAAGAGTTGATTACAGGCGGTTTTGAATCAGGTCACGCCTATGGTAAATCACTTCGCACCGTAAAATCCTGTGTCGGCAGTACTTGGTGTCGTTACGGTGTGAATGACAGCGTAGGTTTGGCGGTTGAACTCGAAAACCGTTACAAAGGTTTGCGTTCACCACACAAAATAAAATTCGGTGTTTCAGGTTGCACGCGAGAATGTGCTGAAGCACAAGGCAAAGACGTTGGCATTATCGCAACTGAAACGGGCTGGAATTTATATGTTTGCGGCAACGGCGGTATGAAACCACGTCACGCGGATTTATTCGCCTCGTCACTCGATAAAGAAACGCTCATCAAATACATCGACCGATTCTTGAGTTTTTATGTTGCCACCGCAGACCGTTTGCAACGGACTTCGGTTTGGATGGAAAACATGGAAGGCGGTTTGGATTATTTGAAAGCGGTGGTTATCGACGACAAATTGGGCTTGTGTGAACAGCTCGAAAACCAAATGCAATACGTCATCGACACTTATCAATGCGAATGGAAAACCGTGATTGAAACGCCTGAAAAACGCGCTCGATTCACGCATTTTGTGAACAGCGATACGCCAGACAGCAACATTATTTTTGTACCAGAACGTGGGCAAATTCGCCCTGCGAATTCGGAAGAAAGAAAACATTTTGTGTTAGCGGAGATGAAATAATGAACTGGTTAAATGTCTGTAAAGTGTCTGATTTACAAAAAAATAGCGGTGTGTGTGCGTTAGTTTCAGATAAACAAATTGCACTGTTTTATTTTTCTAAGGAAAACACGGTTTATGCGATTAGTAATTTTGACCCGTTTGGCGAAGCGAATGTGTTATCGCGTGGGATTGTTGGCGATTACCACGGTGAAATTGTCGTAGCTTCGCCGTTGCACAAAGAGCATTTCAATCTTAAAACAGGCGAATGTTTAGAGCATCCAGAGGTAAAAATTCCTGCTTATGCGTGTCGTATTGATAATGGTTTTGTTCAAATTCCTGCTGAATCGTTATGAAACAAAAACAAAGATTAGTTGTCATTGGCAACGGCATGGCGGGAATGCGAACAATTGAAGAATTATTGAGCGCGTCGCCTGATCAATATGAAATCACCGTTTTTGGCGCAGAACCTTACGGTAATTACAATCGCATTATGTTATCAGCGGTTTTGGCAGGTGATAAAACGGTTGAAGACATCGTTATCAATCCGCGTGAGTGGTATGTTGAAAATAAAATCAAACTTCATGCGGGTGAAAAAAAAGCCGTGGCGCGAATTGAACGCGGTTATAAAAAAGTGATTGCCGTTGATGGCACAACGGCGAGTTATGACCGTTTGCTTATTGCAACAGGTTCAAAAGCGATTTTTCCTGAAGTGGAAGGCAGTGACTTAGATGGTGTGATTAGTTTTAGAGACATTGTTGATGTTAATAAAATGCTCGATTACAGTCGAAAATATAAAAAAGCGATTGTGTTAGGGGGCGGTTTATTAGGCTTAGAAGCGGCAAATGGTTTAGCGTTGCGCGGAATGGAAGTCACGGTTATTCATCGAAATGAGGTTTTGCTTAATCGTCAGCTTGATCAAACTGCTGCAAAATTATTGCAATCCGAACTTGAGCAACGTGGCATTACATTCAAAATGGCAACCAAATTACAGAAGTTAATTGGCAACGAAGACAGGCACATTACCGCCGCGCAATTTCAAAACGGTGGCGAATTAGAGTGTGATTTATTGATTTCTGCCATTGGTATTGAGCCGAATATCGCTATCGCAAAAAATGCGGGTTTGTATTGTGAGCGCGGCATTGTGGTGAACGATACGTTGCAAAGTTATGATCCCAGTATTTACGCAGTTGGTGAATGTATTCAACATCGTGGTGGGACATTTGGTTTAGTCGCGCCACTTTTTGAACAAGCGAAAGTATGTGCCAATCATCTTAGTTCACATGGCGTTGCCGAATACATCACTTTACCTACGGCAACAAAACTTAAAGTCACAGGCATTCAATTATTTTCAGTCGGCGATTTTTTAGGAGATGCAGAAAGTGAAAACATTACGTTTTCTGATCCTGCGCTGGGTATTTATAAAAAATTAGTATTGAAAGCCAATCAGTTAATCGGTGCTGTTTTATATGGTGATACCGCTGATGGAAATTGGTATCAAGAATTGCTTGAAAAGAAAATCAGCGTTTTTGAAATGCGTGACAAACTAATTTTTGGCAAGGCTCATAATACGATTTTTTAAAATACTGCCCTTTTCAGAAATTTATAAGCGTGTCGATAACGAAGATAGGCGTGATTTTTTAAATCTAAAATCTGACGCAAACCCGCTTAGTGAGTCGGGAAATTTACCGAAAATATAATTTTAGAGAATAAACTTTTATGTCAATCACAACACGATTTGCAGTCATTTTGCTGACTTTAATACTCGGTTTTTCATTATTTGGGTTTGCTACCAACACATCCATGAAAAAATTGAATATCAACGGTGAAATTTATCGCCAAATTATTCAAGGTAAAGATTTAGTGGCTGACATCTTACCGCCGCCTGAGTACATTTTAGAATCTTATTTAGTGACATATCAGCTTAAAGAAGCCAAAACGCCTGAAGATATTTCAACATTAGTTAAACGTTTTCAAACCTTAAAAAATGATTACGATGCGCGTCATCTTTATTGGGAGCATGAAAACAATCTTGATAATTCTTTGAGAACACCTTTGCTGGAGGAATCATATCGGCATGCCAAAGACTTTTACAACGAAGCACAAAGCGTTTTTATTCCCAGTATTCAAAGTAATAATTCATTTGCCGTTTCTGAAAGTTTCAAAAAAATGAATGCGAGCTACGCAAAACACCGCGCGGCAATTGATTTACTTGTTGAACGAGCGACCAAATACCATTCCGATAACGAATCTCAAGCACAACATATTTTGAGTGTAAATAAACTTTCGTTGGTCATTATTTTTCTGCTCAGTATTGGTATATCAGTATTGTTAACGTTTTTTATCAGTCGTCGAATTATTGGAGAATTAGGTGCTGAACCTTTTGAACTTATCAAATTAGCCAAAAACATTGCGGCAGGAAAATTAGATAACCCGATTGATATGACAAACAAAAATCGTGATAGCGTCATTTTCAATATGAAAATAATGCAAGACCAAATTTTGGAGCGACGTGAAAACGCAACCCGTTTAAACAATGAAATTTCACGAATCAAATCAGCGTTAGATAACGTTAGCACAGGCGTGATGATTGCCGATAATGATTTGAATATCGTTTATGTGAATAAGTCCGCGATTCAAATTTTGCATGAAGATGAAACCGCTATCCAGAATAAATTTGAAAACTTTGATAGTAGCCATTTAATCGGCGCAAATATCGATAGTTTTCATAAAAATCCTGCTCATCAACGTCAATTACTCAAAGAATTAACACAAAAATATAAAGCCACCATGATGCTTGGTAGTCGAGAAATGGTTGTGTTTGCCAATCCTGTGATTGATGAACAAGGCATTCGATTAGGAACGGTTGCCGAATGGTATGACCGCACAGCAGAAGCACAAACAGAAAGAGACGTTGCAGAGATTGTAACCGCAGCAGGCAATGGTAATTTTTCTAAACGTTTAAAAATTGAGGATAAAGAAGGCGTGCTGCATGATTTGGGAATGGGCATTAACCAACTGATGCAAACAAACGAATCGAGTTTGGCTGAAATTGCTCACGTTTTACAAGCCTTGGCACAGGGTGATTTGACTCAAATTATCACTAATAACTACGCGGGAACATTTGGGCAATTAAAAAATGATGCAAATATGACGGTTGAAAAACTAAAAAGCATTGTTTATCAAATTCAATCCGCATCAAATTCTATCAATTCTGGCGCACAAGAAATTGCGTCAGGAAATAATGATTTATCACGCCGTACCGAAGAACAGGCAAATAGCCTTGAAAAAACAGCCGCCAGCATCACGCAATTAACCAGCACCGTGCAACACAACGCCGAAAATGCGAAATATGCCAATCAATTAGCTAATTCTGCGACAACCATTGCCAAAAAAGGCAGTGATGTTGTCGGTCAAGTGGTTGAAACAATGGATAGCATTAACGAATCGTCACGCAAAGTCGTTGAAATTATTTCTGTTATCGACAATATCGCGTTCCAAACCAACATTTTGGCGTTGAACGCGGCAGTTGAAGCGGCAAGAGCAGGTGAACAAGGACGGGGCTTTGCTGTGGTTGCAACAGAAGTGCGAAATTTAGCACAACGCGCCGCTTCAGCGGCTGGTGAAATTAAATCCTTAATTGGAGATTCGGTTGATAAAGTTGAAGGCGGTAGCCAATTAGTTGCTCAAGCAGGTGCAACGATGAATGAAATTGTGCAAGCAATTCAAGGTGTGACGACAGTCATGACAGAAATTTCAGGAGCATCGATTGAACAAAGTTCAGGTATCGAACAAGTAAATCGGGCGATTTCACAAATAGATGAAGTGACACAACAAAATGCGGCTCTCGTCGAAGAAGCTGCTGCCAGTGCAGAATCACTCGAAGACCAAGCCCAAAAATTATTAGTCACGGTATCACATTTCAAAACGACTTAAATTATGACAAAAACCATTCAAACCACTTGTCCGTATTGCGGCGTAGGCTGTGGCATCAGTGTAAAAATTGATGAGTCAAACCGTCAAATAAAAATTAGTGGTGACAAATTACATCCTGCTAATTTTGGGCGGTTATGTTCAAAAGGTTCTGCGCTAGGTGAAACGATTGAACTGAAAGGTCGATTGTTACAACCCAAAGTTTATGGACGCGAAACCTCTTGGACGGAAGCATTAGATTTAGTCGCCGATTCTTTTAAAAGCGTGATTGAGAAATACGGTGCTGATGCCGTGGCGTTTTATGGTTCTGGGCAATTACTCACCGAAGATTATTACGTTGCTAATAAATTGATGAAAGGTTTTATCGGCAGCGCAAACATGGATACAAATAGCCGTTTGTGTATGTCATCATCGGTTGCAGGACACAAACGCGCTTTCGGGGCGGACGTTGTACCAAATTGCTACGAAGATTTTGAATACGCCGATTTAATTCTGCTGATTGGTTCAAATACTGCGTGGTGTCATCCTGTGAGTTTTCAACGGATTCGCGCGGCTAAAGAAAAAAATCCCAATTTAAAAATCGTTGTGATTGACCCGCGTAAAACAGCCAGTTGTGATATTGCGGATTTACATTTATCGCTTGCAAGCGGAACAGATGCGATTTTATTTAATGGTTTGTTCCAGTTTTTACACGAAAAAAATAAGTTAAATTTAGATTTTGTTGAACATCACACCGAAGGGGGGGAAGCTGTTTTAGATGGTTTGAAATTGGACAATTACAGCGTTGAAAATGTGGCAAACCGTTGTGATTTAAAAATCGAAAACGTAAGACAATTTTTCAGTTGGTTTGCAAATACTGGAAAATCGTTAAGTTTATACAGTCAAGGCATCAATCAATCTTCATCTGGCACAGATAAAGTAAATGCAATATTGAATTGTCATTTAGCAACAGGACGCATTGGAAAAGTGGGTTGTGGCGCGTTTTCATTGACGGGACAACCGAATGCAATGGGCGGACGTGAAGTGGGCGGACTGGCTCATCAACTCGCCGCACACATGGATTTTTCAAATTCTGACGAAATCGACTTGGTTTCACGTTTTTGGAATGCCCCGAATATCGCACAAAAAGGCGGTTTGCCTGCAATTGATTTATTCGATGCGATTTATGATGGCAAAATTAAAGCGGTTTGGATTATGGGAACAAATCCCGTTGTCAGTTTGCCCAATGCAGATAAAGTCAAAGAAGCCTTAAAACGCTGTGAATTTGTGGTCGTTTCTGATTGCATCGAAAAAACAGATACGACGGCATTGGCTCATGTTTTGTTGCCCGCACAAGGTTGGAGCGAAAAAGACGGAACGGTAACAAATTCCGAGCGTTGTATTTCACGTCAACGGGCGTTGCTTTCACCAGCAGGTAGTGCAAAACCTGATTGGTGGATTTTAACGCAAGTCGCGCGACGTTTAGGTTTTGAGCAAGCGTTTCATTATCAAAGTCCTGTTGAGATTTTTCGAGAACACGCCGCGTTATCAGGTTTTGAAAATAATGGTGAACGCGCTTTTAACATTTCGGATTTAGCGCAAATTAGCCAGCATGATTACGATAATTTTTCGCCGACGCAATGGGGTGGCATACGTTTTTTTGCAGATGGACAGTTTTTTACAAAATCAAGCAAAGCGCAGTTAATTCCCGTTATTGCTCGTTTGCCAATTAACGCGCCGAATGAAAATTATCCGTTAATTTTAAATACGGGGCGAATTCGTGACCAATGGCACACGATGACACGCACAGGCATTGCTGCGAAATTGAATCAACATAAACCCGAACCGTTTGTTGAAATTCATCCCGAAAACGCAAAACGTTTTGAACTTAAAACAAATCAATTAGGATACGGTCAAAAATAACTTCCCGATTATTTGAATTTAAATGAGATAATTCGACCAAAGAATTTTTCATTACGATTTCAAAAATGATCAGCTACGAAAAAAATATTGAACTCAAAATGAAGCGTTTATTCAAAACGCTATCAGAAAAAGACAAACGTCGCTATGCTGCAATTGAAGTTGAAAAACTCCCAAATGGTGGAATAAATTACATTTCAAAATTGTTTGGAATTGATCCAAAAACAATACGATGTGGCATGGAAGAATTAGAACAACAAGAAGATACGACCCAAGGTCGAATCAGAAAAAAAGGGGCGGACGAAAATGTGTGACGTTAAAATGTCCCGAATTAGAGCTTAATTTTTTATCACTGCTAGAAGAGTTCAAAGCAGGTGATCCAATGCGTGTAGGCGTGTTATGGATGAATTTATCACGTTGTGAAATCAGTCTGCGTTTAGCTGAAATGGGAACACCTTGTAGTCGAAATTCGATAAAGAAATTATTGAAAAAACACAACTTGGGACACCGTAAAGCGTGCAAGAAAAAATCAGTGGGAAATCATCCAAATCGTAATGAACAGATTGAAAACATTGGTAAGATAAAAGCCAAGTACATTGCCGCTGGCAATCCCGTCATCAGCATTGATACGAAAAAGAAAGAGTTGATTGGTAATTTTTCCCGCGATGGAAAAACGTATACACAAATTCCTGTTGAGACGTTTGACCATGACTTTCCAAGTCTAAGTGAAGGCAAATTGATTCCGCATGGTATCTACGATATTGCTCGAAATGAAGGTCATTTGAATCTCAATACCAGTCACGATACCAGCGAATTTTGCTGCGATAGTATTGCTCATTGGTGGAAATTATACGGACATAAAAATTACCCCGATGCCACGTCAATACTGATTTTATGTGATGGTGGAGGCAGTAATTCGAGTCGGAGTCATTTGTTCAAAAAAGCGTTGATTGAACTTGCTCAAAAACTCAATTTGGAAATTCGGATAGCCCATTATCCACCTTATTGTTCAAAGCATAATCCGATTGAACATCGCTTGTTTTCTCATGTGACAAGAGCTTGTCAGGGCGTTGTTTTTCATTCTGTCTCAATTGCAAAACAATTCATGCTCAAAGCTAAAACCAATACGGGCTTGAAAGTGACTGTTGATGTTTTGACAGGGATTTATGAAACAGGAAAAAAATGTACAGCCGATTTTGTTCTGGGT
>CANKON010000061.1 GCA_947484105.1 Methylococcaceae bacterium
AAACTATCAATTACCGCACGTTTAAACCTGAACGTGACGGGTTGTTTTGCGCCAAAATTTTCGGACCTGTTAGCGATTACGAATGTTTGTGCGGCAAATATAAACGCTTAAAACATCGCGGCGTAATCTGTGAAAAATGTGGCGTAGAAGTCACCCTGTCAAAAGTGCGCCGTGATCGTATGGGACACATTGATTTAGCTAGTCCTGTCGCGCATATTTGGTTCTTAAAATCATTACCATCACGCATTGCATTATTGCTTGACATGACATTGCGTGAAATTGAGCGGGTGTTGTATTTTGAATCATTTGTAATTTTAGACGCTGGCGACACATCGTTAACAAAAGGTGCATTATTAAGTGACGATGAATTTCAAGATTATTCTGAACAATTTGGCGATGATTTCACCGCAAAAATGGGTGCAGAAGCTATATATGAATTATTAAAGTCGATTGATTTAAAAGCTGAAGTTGAAATTTTAAAACAAGAAATCAACGCGACTAGCTCAGAAACAAAAATTAAAAAATATGCAAAACGTCTCAAAGTGATGAGTGCGTTGCTTGCTTCAAACAATCGTCCAGAATGGATGATTTTGAACGTGTTGCCTGTATTGCCGCCCGAATTGCGCCCGTTAGTGCCGCTTGATGGTGGACGTTTTGCGACGTCGGATTTGAACGATTTATATCGTCGTGTGATTAACCGTAATAACCGTTTAAATCGTTTGTTAGATTTGAGTGCGCCTGACATTATCGTGCGTAACGAAAAACGGATGTTACAAGAATCGGTCGATGCGTTACTTGATAACGGTCGTCGTGGTCGTGCGATTACGGGGACAAATCGTCGTCCGTTGAAATCACTCGCTGACATGATTAAAGGCAAGCAAGGGCGTTTCCGTCAAAACTTACTTGGAAAACGAGTCGATTATTCAGGTCGTTCAGTTATCGTGGTAGGTCCTTCGTTGCGTTTGCATCAATGTGGTTTGCCGAAAAAAATGGCGTTGGAATTATTCAAACCATTTATTTTCAGTAAGTTGCAATTCCGTGGTTTAGCAACAACAATTAAAGCCGCGAAAAAAATGGTAGAGCGTGAAGGTGCGGAAGTTTGGGATATTCTTGAAGAAGTGATTCGCGAACATCCGATTCTGCTTAACCGTGCGCCGACTTTACACAGATTAGGGATTCAAGCTTTTGAACCAACTCTGATTGAAGGTAAAGCAATTCAGTTGCATCCGTTGGTTTGTAGCGCGTTCAACGCTGACTTTGACGGTGATCAAATGGCGGTACACGTTCCATTGTCGATTGAAGCGCAATTAGAAGCGCGGACGTTGATGATGGCGACGAATAACATTTTATCTCCAGCGAATGGCGAACCCGTTATCAATCCATCGCAAGACGTGGTTTTGGGGCTTTATTTCATTAGTCGTGAAAAAGAAGATGCCGTAGGTAATGGCAGTATTTTTGTTAGCGTTGGTGAAGTGCATAGAGCATTGATGGAAAAATCAGTCGAGTTGCAATCTAAAATTGAGTTGCGAATTACTGAAAAAATGACTGACAAAGCGGGTGTCGTTACACATAAAACGCATCGTGTTAAAACAACTGTTGGGCGAGCATTGATTTGGGAAGTTATTCCTGAAGGAATGCCGTTTGAAAAAGTTAATTGCGACATGACGAAAAAGAATATCTCGAACTTGATTAACCACGGTTATCGTTACATGGGTAACAAAGATACGGTTATTTTGGCAGATCAGTTGATGTATTTGGGATTCAAATATGCGACTCGCTCTGGCATTTCATTCGGTATCGAAGACATGGTGATTCCAGCTAAAAAAGGCGACATTCTTGCCGCTTCAAACGCGGAAGTGAACGAAATTCAACGTCAATATAGCGAAGGGTTAGTTACTGACGGCGAACGTTATAACAAAGTTGTTGATATTTGGTCACACGCAAACGATAGAATTGCTGACGTAATGATGAAAGGTTTGGGTAAAGAACCTTATATTGACGAAAATGGCGATACTAAAGAACAAAAATCATTTAACTCTGTCTTTATGATGGCGGATTCGGGTGCTAGGGGTTCAGCGGCACAGATTCGGCAGTTAGCAGGGATGCGTGGTTTGATGGCAAAACCAGACGGTTCGATTATTGAAACGCCGATTACGGCTAACTTCCGCGAAGGTTTAGACGTTTTGCAATACTTTATTTCGACTCACGGAGCGCGTAAAGGTTTAGCTGATACGGCGTTAAAAACCGCGAATTCGGGTTATTTGACTCGTCGTTTAGTGGATGTTGCTCAAGATTTAATTATCAGTTCAAAAGATTGCGGCACAAGTAATGGCTTGTCGATGACCCCGATTATTGATGGTGTCAACGTTGTTGAATCGTTATCGGAGCGAGTTCTTGGACGAGTTGCAGCCATTGATATTATGGATAAATCAGGTGAGCATATTGTGGCACCACGAGGAACATTCCTTGATGAAGATTGGGTGTTAAAACTCGAACAAAACGCCATTGATCACGTTATCGTGCGTTCGATTATCACTTGCGAAAGTCGTCATGGTGTTTGTGCTGCGTGTTACGGACGCGATTTGGGTCGTGGACATTTAATAAATATCGGTGAAGCTGTGGGCGTTATCGCAGCACAATCGATTGGTGAACCTGGTACGCAGTTAACAATGCGAACGTTCCATATTGGTGGTGCAGCTTCGCGTGACGTGGCGATTAGTAAAGTTGAAGTTAAATCCGAAGGTACACTTCGTTTAAGTAACTTGAAAAGTGTTGTCAATCGCGAAGGAAATCTTGTTGCTGTATCTCGTTCTGGCGAAGTTGTTGTAATGGATGAATACGGACGTGAGCGAGAACGTTATAAAATTCCTTACGGTTCGGTAATTTCTAAAAAAGAAGGCGAGCATGTTAACGTCGGTGACACTATCGTAACGTGGGATCCATTTACACATCCAGTTATCACGGAAGTAGATGGTCTTATTGAAATGAAAGATTTCATTGAAGGCGTAACAGTTCAAAAGCAATCAGATGAAATTACGGGCTTGAGTTCAGAAGTTGTTATTGATCCAAAACAACGTGGTAGTGCAGGTAAAGAACTTCGTCCTATGGTAAAACTGTTAGATGCGAATGGCGGCACTATTTATCTTCCAGGAACGGAAATCGCAGCGCAGTATTTCTTGCCAGCAGGTGCGATTGCTAGCATTAAAAACGGTGGTGAAGTAAAAATTGGTGACGTATTAGCACGTATTCCACAAGAATCGAGTAAAACTCGTGATATTACAGGTGGTTTACCGCGCGTTGCTGATTTGTTTGAAGCACGAAAAACCAAAGATCCTGCAATTTTGGCAGAAGCGACAGGTACAATTTCGTTTGGTAAAGAAACTAAAGGCAAGCAACGCGTTTCTATTACCGATGCAAACGGTGAAGTATTTGAAACGTTAATTCCTAAATGGCGGCACATTACCGTTTTCGAAGGTGAGCAAGTTGAAAAAGGTGAAACGATTGCAGAGGGTGAATTGACGCCGCATGATATTTTACGTTTGCGTGGTGTTGAAGAATTGGCGAATTATTTGGTCAAGGAAATTCAGGATGTGTACCGTTTGCAAGGTGTAAAAATCAACGATAAACACATTGAAGCGATTATTCGTCAGATGTTGCGAAAGGTTGAAATCACCGCAGGCGGTGATACCTGTTTCTTAAAAGGGGAACAGGTTGAACGTGCTGCAATGCGTGAAGAAAATGATCGTATTGAAGCGGCAGGTAAAATTCCAGCAAGTTATGAATCGATTTTATTAGGAATTACTAAAGCGTCGTTAGCGACGGAATCGTTTATTTCAGCGGCTTCATTCCAAGAAACGACACGGGTTTTAACTGACGCCGCCGTTCGTGGTTTAAGCGATAATTTGTTGGGATTGAAGGAGAATGTGATTGTAGGTCGCTTGATTCCTGCAGGAACTGGTTTGGCATACCACGAAGGTAGGCGGCAACGTTTTGCTCAACAGTCGGAGCAAATAATTGAACTAGATTCTGCTGCTGCAATTGATGTTGATGATGTCGAAGAGCAATTAAAGCAAGCATTGAACATTTGAAACATTTAGGCTTGACCTAGTGTTAAATAGTCAGTATCATGACCAGCTACAGTCAGCTATTGTGCTTTAACTTAAAGCCACCTAGTACCGTCCTAGCAGGTTGTGAACGGGAAGTTAAAATAATTTTGGAGTGAAATATGGCAACGATCAATCAATTGGTTCGCAAGCCTCGAGCTAAAAAAATAGAAAAAAGTAATGTTCCCGCTTTGGAAGCGTGTCCACAGCGTCGTGGTGTTTGCACTCGTGTTTATACAACAACACCTAAAAAACCAAACTCAGCTCTTAGAAAAGTAGCTCGTGTTCGATTGACGAATGGTGCTGAAGTTAGTAGTTACATCGGTGGTGAAGGTCATAATTTACAAGAGCATTCCGTGGTTTTGATTCGCGGTGGTCGTGTAAAGGATTTACCAGGTGTTCGGTATCACGTTGTACGAGGTAGCTTAGATGCTTCTGGTGTAAATAACAGAAAATGTGGTCGTTCTAAATACGGAACTAAACGTCCTAAAGGTTAATTGGTAAATAAATGTCAAGAAGAAGAGTAGCTACAAAAAGAGAAATCATTCCAGATCCACGATTCGGCAGCGTTATGTTGACCAAATTTATGAATATGATTATGGAAAGCGGCAAGAAGTCAGTTGCCGAAAGTATTATTTATGGCGCGTTGGATACAATCGAACGCAAAGGTCATGAAGCACCGTTAGATATTCTTTCTAAAGCATTAGAAAACGTTCAGCCTCGCGTGGAGGTTAAATCCCGCCGTGTTGGTGGTGCAACGTATCAAGTGCCAGTAGAGGTTCGTCCAGCACGTCGGTTGGCATTGTCAATGCGTTGGTTGATTGACGCATCTCGTAAAAGAAACGAGCGTACAATGGCGGCTAAATTGGCAGGTGAATTATTGGATGCGTTTGAAAGTCGCGGCTCTGCTGTGAAAAAACGCGAAGATACTCATCGTATGGCTGAAGCGAATAAAGCATTCTCGCATTACCGTTGGTAATAGGTTAATTGGTCGTTGTGGCACGCAAAACACCGATAGGAAAATATCGTAATATCGGCATCATGGCTCACATTGATGCTGGTAAAACCACGACGACTGAGCGAATTTTGTATTACGCGGGTGTCTCTCACAAAATGGGGGAAGTTCATGACGGTGCTGCTGTTATGGATTGGATGGTGCAAGAACAAGAGCGCGGCATAACAATTACGTCAGCTGCAACAACTTGTTTTTGGAGTGGGATGCGGGGTCAATATGATCAGCATCGTATTAATATCATCGACACACCTGGACACGTTGACTTTACAATCGAAGTTGAGCGATCGTTACGAGTTTTAGATGGGGCATGTGCGGTTTTATGTGCAGTTGGTGGCGTTGAGCCACAATCTGAAACCGTTTGGCGACAAGCTGATAAATATGAAGTTCCCCGATTAGCATTTGTTAATAAAATGGATCGTGTTGGTGCTGATTTTTTCGGCACGGTTGATCAGATAAAAACTCGTTTAGTGGCAAATCCTGTTTTGTTGCAGTTGCCAATCGGCAAAGAAGATAGTTTTAAAGGTGTTATTGATCTTGTTAGTATGAAAGCCGTTTATTGGCATGATGCAAACATGGGAACCACTTTTGACGAATTAGATATTCCAGCTGATTTAGTTTTTGAAGCTGAAAAATGGCGTGAGGCTCTAATAGAGGCTGCAGCTGATGTTAGTGAAGAGTTAACAGATAAATACCTTGAAACAGGTAGTTTAACCAACGAAGAAATTAAATTTGCTATTCGTGTTTTAACGATTGCAAATAAAATTGTTCCTGTTTTTTGTGGGACAGCTTTTAAAAATAAAGGTGTTCAAGCGTTACTTGATGCAGTAATTGATTATTTGCCAGCACCCACAGATATAAAGCCTGTTCAGGGTATTTTGGCAGATGGTGTTTCTGATTCTGTCAGAGTTGCTAGTGATGCTGAACCTTTTTCGGCATTGGCGTTCAAAATCGCAACTGATCCTTTTGTTGGTGTGCTAACATTTTTTAGAGTCTATTCTGGTATTTTAGCGACAGGCGACACTATTTTTAACGCTACGAAAATGAAGCGTGAACGCATTGGTAAAATCGTTCAATTACACGCTAACAGTCGTGAAGAAGTAAAAGAAGTTTTTGCAGGTGATATTGCGGCAATTATCGGTTTGAAAGATGTCACAACAGGTGACACACTTTGCGATATTAAAGAACCGATTATTTTGGAAAAAATTATCTTTCCAGAGCCTGTTATTTCGATTGCGATTGAGCCAAAAACGAAAGCAGACGAAGATAAAATGACGGCGGCTTTAGAGCGTTTAGCGCAAGAAGATCCGTCATTTAAAACAAGTGTTGATGCAGATTCAGGGCAATTAGTTATTTCTGGAATGGGTGAGTTGCATTTAGATATTATTGTAGATCGCATGAAGCGCGAATTTAATGTTGATGCAAGTGTTGGCTCTCCCCAAGTTGCTTATCGTGAAACAATTGGTTCTGTCTTCGAACAAGAAACCGAATTTTCGCGTCAAATGGGAGCAAAATCGCAGTATGCTCACATTAAGTTAAGACTAGAGCCACTAGAACGTGGTTTAGGCTATGAATTTGTAAGTGATATTCCAAAAGGATCTGTACCTGCTGAATACATTCAATCAGTTGATAAAGGAATTCAAGATCAGCTTCGAGGTGGTATTTTAGCTGGTTATCCTGTTTTAGATGTGAAGGCAACATTGTTTGAAGGTTCTTATCACGATGTTGATTCGAATGAATCTGCTTTCCGTACAGCGGGAGCGATGTGTTTTAGGGAAGGGGCTAAAAATGCCACTCCCACTTTGTTAGAGCCAATGATGCGTGTTGAAGTAACCACTCCTGATGATTATATGGGAGATGTTGTTGGTGATATTAGTAAGCGACGCGGTGTTATTCAATCAATGAAAGACAGTGCGTCAGCAAAAATGATTAACTGCGAAGTGCCGTTGTCGGAAATGTTTGGTTATGCCACCGATTTGCGTTCTTTGTCGCAAGGGCGAGCAACGTACAGTATGCAGTTTGAAAAATACAGTGAAGTGCCGTCGCATATTGCTGAAACAATCATTAAAAGATTTTTATAAATTTGAATTATTTTTAAGGTGTAACTCATGGCTAAAGAAAAATTTTCGCGTAGCAAACCCCACGTTAACGTCGGCACAATCGGTCACGTTGATCATGGTAAAACTACTTTAACAGCGGCACTAACAACCGTTATGGCTAAATTGCACGGTGGTGCAGTAAAAGCGTTTGATCAAATTGATAACGCACCAGAAGAAAGAGCGCGTGGTATTACCATTGCAACTTCGCACGTTGAATATGAATCACCAAACCGTCATTACGCTCACGTTGACTGCCCAGGTCACGCCGATTATGTAAAAAACATGATTACAGGGGCGGCACAAATGGATGGTGCTATTTTGGTTTGTTCAGCTGCTGACGGTCCAATGCCACAAACTCGTGAACACATTTTGTTGTCACGTCAAGTTGGTGTTCCATATATCGTTGTTTTCTTAAATAAAGCGGATATGGTTGATGACGAAGAGTTAATTGAATTGGTTGAAATGGAAATTCGTGAATTATTAGATATGTACGAATTCCCAGGCGATGACACTCCAATCATCCGTGGTTCAGCGTTGTTAGCATTGCAAGGTGACGAAAGCCCAATCGGCGCACCATCAGTGATCAAATTAGTTGAAGCGTTAGATTCTTATATTCCATTGCCAGAACGTGCTGTTGACGGCGCATTTTTAATGCCAATCGAAGACGTGTTCTCGATTTCAGGTCGTGGTACAGTTGTTACAGGTCGTATCGAACGCGGTGTAATTAAAGTTGGTCAAGAAGTTGAAATCGTTGGT
>CANKON010000062.1 GCA_947484105.1 Methylococcaceae bacterium
AAAACAAACGGGTTTTTCGTTAATTGAGTTGATGATTGCGGTGGCGATTGTGGGAATTTTAACGAGTGTTAGTTATCCAAGTTATCAAAGTCACATTAAAAAAGCAAAACGTTCTGAAGCAGAAGCGGCTCTGGTTTCGATGGCAACGGCAATGGAGCAGTGGCGCGTTGAAAATAACAATAGTTATTTAGGCGTAACTGCTGGAACAGGTGCAACGGCTATTTTTACCGACAGAGTTCCAACTGATGGCAGTGGCACGCAGTCTTATACGCTAAGTATTCCTACTCTTTTAGCAAGTAGTTATACATTACAAGCAGCTCCTACTACTGGTAGTACACAAGTTGGTGATGTTTGTGGTAATTTGACGTTAGATTCTACTGGTGCAAAAACTCCAACAACAGCAGGTTGCTGGGATTAGTGAAACACATTTGTCATAGAAAATTCATTGACTTATACAGAGTGCGTCTATAGAATCGCAGTCAGCTCGAAATAGATTTACCGTTATGCCTTATCTTCACGAAGTTTTAGTTGTACCGCTCGTCCTGTTTAATCCATGAAGTAATCTTTAATTTCACAGCTCCACCGCCCGAAAGGGTTTTCAAAATTTTTAAAAAGGCTACAACAATGGCAACAGGTACAGTTAAGTGGTTCAACGCTGAAAAAGGTTTCGGTTTCATTCAACAAGAAAGTGGTCCAGATGTATTCGTTCACTTTCGTAACATCGCTGGATCAGGCTTCAAATCATTAGATGAAGGACAACAAGTCCAATTCACAGTGACTCAAGGTCAAAAAGGTCCACAAGCTGAAGAAGTCACTGTACTTTAAGGCTGACTAAAAAAGCCGCCGTTTCGTAAGAAGCGGCGGCTTTTTTGTGTCCAAAATACAGTGAAATCGCATAAACTATGTGTTATTCAAATTTAACAATGTAAAAAGGAAAAATCATGTTTAAAAAATCGATGACGATTGCAGCCTTCGACACCGAATTACATCAAGCTATTCAAGATGAACACAAACGTCAAGAAGATCACATTGAGTTGATTGCGTCTGAAAACTACGCCAGCCCGCGCGTTTTAGAAGCACAAGGCACACAACTCACCAACAAATACGCCGAAGGTTATCCTGGAAAACGTTATTACGGTGGCTGTGAATTTGTCGATAAAGTTGAACAATTGGCGATTGACCGAGCAAAAGAATTATTCGGAGCCGATTATGCCAACGTGCAACCACACTCAGGTTCACAAGCAAACATGGCAGTTTTCATGGCGTTATTGCAACCGCACGATACAATTTTAGGTTTGAGTTTGGCAGATGGTGGACATTTAACACACGGTGCAAAACCAAATTTTTCGGGCAAAATTTACAATGCGATTCAATACGGTTTGAATCCTGAAACAGGTGAAATTGATTACGACCAAGTTGAACGTTTAGCGTTAGAACACAAACCAAAAATGATTGTGGCAGGTTTTTCCGCGTACTCCAGAATTTGGGATTGGCAACGTTTCCGTGACATTGCGGACAAAGTGGGTGCCTATTTATTTGTTGATATGGCACATGTTGCGGGTTTAATCGCAGCAGGTTTATATCCAAATCCTGTGCCGATTGCTGACGTTGTAACAAGTACCACACACAAATCATTAAGAGGTCCACGCGGCGGGATTATTTTGTGCAAAAGTAATCCTGAGCTTGAAAAGAAATTCGACTCGAACATTTTCCCAGGCATTCAAGGGGGACCTTTGATGCACGTTATCGCCGCGAAAGCGGTGGCGTTCAAAGAAGCCTTGCAACCAGAATTCAAAATTTATCAACAACAAGTTATCGACAATGCCCGTGCGATGGCGAAAGTCTTTATGGCACGTGGTTTTGATGTGGTTTCGGGTGGAACAGATGACCATTTAATGCTCGTTTCGTTGATTGCAAAAGGCATTACAGGTAAAGCGGCAGATGCGGCATTAGGTAAAGCGCATATCACTGTGAATAAAAATGCTGTCCCGAATGACCCACAATCGCCATTTGTCACAAGTGGCATTCGCGTTGGTACACCAGCACCTACAACACGCGGTTTTAAAGAAGCCGAAGTCACCGACGTTGCAAATTGGATGTGTGACGTAATGGAAAATATGGAAGATGAAAGCGTGATTGCGGCAGTTCGTGAAAAAGTCGCTGCATTGTGTGCACGTTTCCCTGTTTATAGTTAAGATTTTTGCGCGTTCAACCACGTTTTTGCTAAATCAAATAATGCCGTCAAATCCACATTTGGCGGCAATGTTTTTTGGTAAGGTGCATCAGCTAAACAACGACCAATCCCATTTTTAAATGGCGCATCGTTGAGTGAACCGTCTAAATAATCTAACCAAGCTCTCCCTGTCAAACCACCAAGATTCGCTTTGGAATCCAAACTAATCGCAACTCGTCGCAATAAACTCGATAATTCAATTACTTTTTCCAACGACGTTAGCGCGTCATTCGTTTCTAATTGTTGGAGTAATTTTCTGGCTTCTTTCACAGCTGTTTTTTGAAACAAATGCTGAATCAGCATAATCAAAAAATAACTCACAATCGGCACAAAAATAATGACCAACCACCAACCTATTGCGGGTGGAAACCAGCCAATTGCTTCGGGTAAATGAATATCTCTAATGGGTAAATCTTGCATGGGCGGCATAATGAAACCGTTAAATTCTTAAACAAGCCAACACATCGGCTTGTGTATCGACAGGAATAAAGATCATTCCGTGTTGTTTGGCTAATTGTTGTAAATGCTGTTCTTTTTCTAAAAAACGTTGCTCATAATCCTGCGCTTGTTTTTCATTCGCGTTGATAATGAGGCTTTGATCATTTTGTATAAAACGATATTGCCCTGTTGTCGGCAATTTTTTTTCAAGTTCATCATAAATAAAAATCAAAACCACGTCACAATGTTGCGAAAGTTTAGTGAGTTGTATTTCGGCGTGTGGTGTTAAACCTCGAAAATCGCTAATAACGTAAAGCAAACTACTCGGACGCGCATGATGTAATAATCGATTCAAAACAGGTTCTAAACTTTCGTGTGCGGCCTGATTTAAATTTTCTTTCGGATTCACTAACGCATTCAAAAAATGCAACACGGCTTGTTTGCCATTTTGGGGTTTTAACTCGTGACAATGTGTGTCAAAAAATAGTTGCCCGCCAATTCGATCACTGTGATGATGCGCTGCCCACGCTAATAACGCGGCTAATTTTGCAGCTAAAACGGATTTGAAAACGCCGTGTGTGGCAAATCGCATCGTGGCGCGTTGATCAACGGAAATAAAAACAGGGCGTTCGCGTTCTTCTCTGAATAATTTTATGTAAGTTTTACCCGTTCGTGCTGTGACACGCCAATCAATGCTGCGAATATCGTCACCAACTTGATACAAACGGTTTTCATCAAATTCCATTCCGCGTCCTTTAAAACGTGAAACGTAACCGCCGCTTTGTTTTGCTTTGATTTTGCTGTGATGGAGCGTTAAATCTGTGGCAGGTCGTGCTAAATCGACCAGCATTTTTAACGAAAGGGTTGTTTTTTCAAATGAGGACATAAGCGAGTAGCCGTTTTGAACCGAGGTTTTGAAGAAGTTAAAACGACGCTTAACTTCTTCAGAATTGTCGTTAGTTACCTAACCAAATCAATTCGACGCGGCGATTGCGTGAACGACCTTCTTCAGTTGTGTTTTCAGTAATTGGGCGACTTTCACCATAACCGTGTGCCGTTAATTTGTTTGAAACGCCTTTGTGTTTCAAATAATCAGCCACTGATTGTGAACGTTTTTGCGATAAACGTTGATTATATTGGTCTGTGCCTTCGCTGCTGGTGTGACCTTGAACGTCCAAATCATTTTTTTCTGGATACGCAACCAAACTTGCGGCGACACCGTCTAAAATCACTTTCGCGTTTGGAGTCAATTCCGCAGAATCGTATTTGAATTGCACGCCTTTGATTTCCAAACTAATTGGGCAACCTTGCACGTCAACTTTTGCGCCTGCAATCGTACCAGGGCATTGATCTAAACAATTATTCACGCCATCGTGATCATCGTCACGAGTTGAGCAATCTGGAACGGGCGTTGGACGCACAACAGGTAATTCAATTTTTGGCTGTGGTTTTTCAGCTTTTTCGCCTAATGGAATCACAAAACCGACGTTAACTGTCATGTCGTGAAAATCTTCGCCATCGGTATGACCATCGGCATTACTGAAATTATTGTTGTAACGGTAACGCACGTCGTTACGCAAAAAGAAACCGTCACAGATTTCATAAGTGAAACCTAAACCAGCCTCGCCGATAAAACCAATGTGATCACCGTTTGGCGATCCAGTATTTCCAGCACCTGCGCCAATGACTGCATACGGTGAAAATTTGTCGCGGAAGAAATAGTATTGCAAATCGGCTGTGCCGCCACCCATGTTCACGTTGCCAGCATTTGGCGCAGAAATTTTGCCGTAATCTTGGTAAAAACCTTTTAATTCAACGTTGAAATGTTCGTTTAACATTTTGCCAACCGCCAAACCACCACCCCAACCATCGTTAGTGCCACGATTGCTGTCGGTTAAAACGAATGAACCGTAAGGTGCAACATACCAACGTGTATCTACGTCATCACCTGTTTGTGCCAAAACAGGCATTGCTATCACAGCTAAAATTGCCGCTGAAAGTATTTTTTTAATCATGGTAACTCCTTTTTTTAAAATAAACCTAATTGCACCTGTGCAACTTCTGACATCATTTCGCGTGACCACGGTGGATCCAGTACGATTTCAACATTGACGCTCGCCACACTTTCCAATGCTTTGATGCCTTTTTCAACATCGCTTTGAATTACAGGTCCCATCCCGCAACCAGGTGCGGTAAGCGTCATCATAACATGAACGTGGTAATGGTCGTTCGCAACAGGATTTACCGCGCAATCGTAAATGAGTCCTAAATCAACTACATTCACAGGAATTTCTGGATCATAAACTGTTTTCATTACCGCCCAGCAATTTTGCTCAACGGCTTGCGCGGTATTTTCACTGACTAACATTGCGGAATGATGTTCTTCTTTGCCAAGTGCGTCCGCATCTTTACCCGCAATCCGAACCAAATGCCCGTAAGTCGTAAGCACCGTAAAATTATCACCCAACGCTTGATGCAAAGTCACTGAATCGCCAGCATTTAACTTGCCAATATGTCCATCTGGAATCGTAATAATGTCTACGTCGCGGGTTAAGGTAATGCTTTCTTTTTCTGCCATGATTATATTAAAAGTTAGATTTTGAAATTATGAGTATCAATGAGTTGCCCCGTTATGCCCAAACTGTCGTCGCTAAATAAATATTCGTAAATGGGTGCAAGCGAAGTCATTGCGGGAAGTTTCGTTTTGTCTTCGGCTGGATATGCCCGTTTTCGCAATGGAGAATCGACAGGGCAGGGAACCAGCGTGTTGACGCGAATCTTTTTGCCGCCTTCAAGTTCTTGCGCTAAAACGTGTGCAAATCCTTCCATTGCGACTTTTGAAACACCGTAAGCCCCAGAATACGCTGGAGCTAAACGCGCTGACGAATCAGACGTGAAAACGATTGAAGCATTTTTGGCTTTTTGCAAAACAGGTAACAAAACGCGGGTTAATAAAAATGGCGCGTTTAAATTTACGTTTAACGTGTGACCCCATTCTTTTGTGCCGTGTTGAATTAACGGTGTGAACGAACTGAATTCCACTGCCGAATGTAGCAAGCCGTGTAATTCGCCGTATTTTTCATCAATACGTTGGGCAAGTTCAGCATAATCATTTTCGTTTGCACCTGCTAAATCGAACGGATACATAATCGGTTCAACGCCACCTTCGGCTAAAATTCTGTCGTAAATAGCTTCAAGTTTGGGTAAATTTTTATCAAGTAAAATGATTTGTGCGCCTGCTTTTGCAAGTGTCAAGGCAGCGGTTGAACCCAGACCGCCCGCTGCCCCCGTGATTAAAATAACGTGATTTTTTAGCGACATAATGCGTTTTTCTAATGAATAGGAAAGTGCCTATAGTTTAGCGCATTAGTAGGTTATTCGTCATGCAACATCAGAAATTAAACTCAACTATGCAGCCATAAAATTATGATTTAATGAGAAACAACAATTGGACAATTTAAAGGCTATCGAGTGAAAACACTGAAAACTAAACCCGCTCATTTAATAAGTGGCGAACAAGCTGAACAACAAGCCTGCGATTTTTTAATCACACAAGGTTTGACACTGGTTGAACGTAATTTTCGTTCTTCTTACGGCGAGCTCGATTTGATTATGAAAGACGATGAAACGCTGGTTATTGTGGAAGTGCGTTTTCGTAAAAATGCGAAATTCGGCAGTGCATTAGAAAGTGTGACGGTTGCCAAACAAGTCAAAATTAGTGCGACGACAGAGGTTTATTTGAGTACGTTAGAAAATGAAATGCCGCGAATACGTTTTGATGTGGTCGGAATTTTGGGTGATGGGGATTTGCAATGGGTGAAAAATGCGTTTTGAAAAATGTAGCGACTTTCAGTAATGAAAGCCGCTACAAAGAGAAACTAACCCGAGGTTTTAGATTTTTTAGATGGGTTATTTTTTGTTGGTGCAACTGCGACGTTAACCGCAGGTGTTTTTGCACTAACTTTTAAATTTTTTGCAGCCGCCATCTTGCCTTTGTCGGCTAATACGGCTTTATTCTTTTCAGAAACTTTGTGTGCTAATGCAGCAACGTGATTTGTCGGAATTTTAACCGAATTATTTTTTACGTTGTCTTTACTTTTTGACGCGATAGCCACCGATTTTTTATCATTTTTATCATTTTTATCGGATTTTTTCGCCGTCAATAATGCTTTGACACTTTGTTTGGGTATTGCTTTAGCGACAATTTTGAGAGGTTGATTTTTGTTGTTACCACCACTTGCGGTAGCAGGTTGTTTATCAAAATAAACAGCTGTACTTTCATCGTCTTCAGCAGGATAACTTTCAGAAATCCATTCTTCAAACGGTAATTGCGCTAAGTTTTCTTTGAATGATTCTGCTTTTGCAACGGGAATTAACAATCGACGTGGACCTGAACCTTCTGGAGCGGTTTTCGATTTATTGAAAGCAGGATTCAAATTTAAGAAATCATGCAACGACATATTTGCCATTTCTGCGGCTTTGTTCAAATTCAACTGCGAATCTAAATTTACGACCTCAAAATAAGGTTTGTTTGGAATGTGATGCAAATTGACGTTGTACTTTTCGGCGTGTGCAAAAATTTGGGCAATCGCTAATAAACGGGGAACATAGTTTGCGGTTTCTTCGGGCATTCTTAATGACCAATAATCGGTCGGGATATTGTTGCCTTCGTTACGCTCGATAGATTTTTTGACGTTGCCTTTGCCCCAATTGTAAGACGCAAGTGCTAACAACCAATCGCCGTCAAAACTTTGACTGAGTTGTTTCAAATAAGTGGTTGCCGCTTTCGTTGAAGCATAAACATCGCGACGACCGTCATACCAAGAATTTTGTTGCAAGCCAAACATTCGACCTGTCGCTGGCATAAATTGCCATAATCCCGACGCATCCATTCTCGAATTTGCATTCGGTACAAACGCACTTTCGACAACGGGCAATAACGCTAATTCACCAGGGATATTTTTAGCCTCGATTTCGTCGAGAATGAGATGTAAATAAGGTTCAGCACGTTGCTGAATCGTATTTAAAGCGTTTGGATGATTCAAATACCAGTCAATTTCACGATCAATACGTTCGTTTTCAATTTTAGGCAATGAATATAAAGATAATAATCGTTCCCAAACGGTATCTTTTTGAGCAGCAGCCGCTTTACTGATTTCCGTCTTATTTATTGGCTGATAATTTTGATAGTAATGATCAACATAAGCGTTATCTTGTTCGGGGGTGAGTTCGGTAACAGTCAGCGCATCTTTCGCATTTTGCGTACA
>CANKON010000063.1 GCA_947484105.1 Methylococcaceae bacterium
AAACTTATATTTGGTGGAGGCGGGGGGAATTGAACCCCCGTCCGTAAGCACTCCGCCACAAGGTCTACATGCTTATCTCGTTCTTTGATTTAGTCAGCGACATTCCGACGAGCCAAAAAAGTCACCAACGATTCTGTAGGGTTTTAGCGCGTCCATTCCAGACAGACTTCAGCGCGATCTTATGTGAATGACCTCTGAGCGTTCTTAAAAAGAACTCCACCCGCATAAGCACAGATGGTCAAAGGAATGGTGCTGTTATTAAGCAGCTAAAGCCATTGAGTAGTTTTCGTCATTTGCGAATACTTAAGTTTCAGTAGGATTTACGAGGTGTACTGTCCTCGGCATGCACTCTAGGTTTTGCTACCCACGTCGAAGCCATGTCGCCCCCGTTAAGTAGTGCATAGATTACACGATAAACATTTTTATTAAAACAGAACATTTTTCAAAATTGAGCGCGACACCAAGCCGCCAACGTCACATAATCAGTTTTTCCCGTCGCCATTACGGGAATTGAGTCGATAAACAAAATCTTTTTCGGCAAATTTATCGCCGCTACGCCTTGAGAGCTTTTGGCTAATTCATGCAATGTGGCTGTTTTTTGAGTCGTAATCAAAATGATTTGCTCCCCCTTTTTCACGTCGGGCAAACTGATGACGGCGTGTTGAGATTTTTCCCAAGTTTTCATTGCCAATTGTTCCACGAATGTTAATGAAACCATTTCGCCGCCGACTTTCGCAAAACGTTTACTGCGTCCGCGAATATGTAAAAAACCGTCATCATCAACGTGAACAATGTCGCCAGTGTCATACCAACCTTTGCCATAAATCGATTCAGTGGGTTGCAACTGCCCTGCCCCGTCCGCCAACAAATAACCCAACATCACATTCACGCCACGCAAATGCAAACGTCCGCCTTCTTCAATGCCTTCAACGGACTCTAAACGGTATTCCAAATGGGGCAATAATCGTCCTACCGTTCCCGCTTTATAATCCATCGGCGTATTCACCGCTGCAACAGGTGCTGTTTCTGTTGCGCCATAACCTTCTAAAATCCGAATTCCAAATTTTTCTGCCCACAACGTGCGAGTTGTTTCTTGCAACTTTTCTGCCCCCGCTACAACATAACGCAAGCTGTGAAAATCGTAAGCATGTGCCTTTTTACCGTAAGCGGCAAAAAATGTATTTGTGCCGAACATAATCGTCGCGTTCGTTTCGTAAGCCATTTCAGGAATAATCGAAAAATGCAGCGGCGTGGGATAAAAAAACGTCTTCATCCCATTTAAAACAGGTAACAGCGTTCCAATCGTAAAACCGAAAGAATGAAACATCGGTAAAAAATTCAAAATAACATCTTGCGGATTAAAATCGATTCGCGCTGAAACTTGTTGGTGATTTGACAAAATGTTGGCGTGTGATAGCACCACACCTTTTGGCGTACCTTCTGAACCTGACGTGAATAAAATCACCGCTGGCGAATCGGGATTTACGTCATTTTTATACCAAAAACGCGCCGTTTTGCTTTGCCACGCACCACGCAATTTATCGGATGTCGAAATCGTTTTTGCTAAATCTTCGAGATAAACAATTTCAACGTGTTGATTTAACAAATCGAATTCCGTTTGCAAATTCGCCAATTCAGCAAATTTTCGTGAACTCAAAACCGTTTTAATTTGCGCGGTCTTACACGCTGAAATCATACCCGCCGCGCCTGTCGAAAAATTCAACATCGCTGGTACACGCTGTTGTTGTTGCAAACCTAAAATCACACACAACGTTTTGCTCGAATTGGGTAACAACACGCCAACGTTTTCATTTTGTTGCGTGATTTTTTCCAATGCGTTGCCAATAATCAGCGTTCGCGTAATCAGCGCGTCGTAACTTAACGGCTGACGATCTAAATCTTCCGCAACGAAATGATTACCGCCGTGAATATGTCGCGCATTGAGCAAACTCGCAAAAATCGTTTGCCGCGTCAAACTGGCGGCAAACTGCATTTCCGCCATCAAATCCGCCAAAATGTGACCGCTTGATTTACGGCGATTTTTGCCTGTTAATTCTTTACGCGCGTGAATATGCGTGGGCGGCAAAATGGTCAGCGTAATTTTTGGAAACCACCGAATTCGCATAATGCCGCGCAATTTTGAAAACGGCGTGTATTGCGCTCCCGTAATTTGAATGGGCAAAATCATCGCATCAGATTTGTCGGCAACCATGCCCGTGCCGTCGTAAATTTTCATCAACGACCCCGTTGTCGTAATGCGACCTTCGGGAAAAATCAACGTTTTGGTGTCGTGTTGCAAATGATGAATTAAATTTTTGAGCGACATCGGGTGCGTCGGATCGACAGGAAAAAATGTCGCTAAACCTAGAAACGGTTTCATCCACCATTTTTCGGCAATGTAAGTGTTAATTGCAAAAGTGATTTCGTCTGGTAAAAACGCCGCAAGTAACGGTGGGTCTAAAAATGAACAATGATTTGCCACAATTAACACGCGATTTCCCGCGTTGTAATAGTTTTCTAAACCAACGACTTCGACGCGATAGAACAGTTTTAAAAGTGTGCGGAGAAATTTTTTTAACATAAAAGGCGATTTTTCAAGTGGATTATGCGCGGGAATTCAAAAATAGAGGTTTTGTTAAATCGTTCTAACCTTTTCCAAAACGTCTAAGCAATGTCTATCGACTTTTACTTTGCGCCATTCATGAATCAATATGCCGTCGGTGTTGATTAAAAATGTGCTGCGTTCAATTCCAATCACTTCTTTGCCATACATATTTTTAGTTTTCAATACGTCAAATAATTGGCAAAGTGTTTCGTCTTTGTCCGAAATCAAATCAAATGGTAAATTTTGTTTACATTTAAAACCATCATGCGAACGAATGCTGTCGCGTGAAATGCCGAAAATAATCGTATTCGCGGCTTCAAAATGTTCATAATTATCACGAAAATCCTGTGATTCAAGCGTACAACCTGGTGTGCTATCTTTAGGATAAAAATATAAAACTACGTTTTTTCGCCGATAATCACTTAATTTTATTGTTTGATTGCCTGTGATTGTCGCGCTGAAATCTGGCACGATGATGCCGATTGTAAAATGAGTCATAACTATTGATTCCGAAAAGGTTCAAAAATAATATCAGCGTTAATTTGATCGCAAACGTACATCAATTCATCACGCAGCATAAATAGTGAAATGTGTTGTGGAATTGAAATCACCAATCGCGCCGAAAATAATTGTGCATCCAAGTAAGGTGCAGGATAACGCCGCCCGTTCACTTCTTCAACATCAACATTTCGTTCGCTTAAAAACGAAATCACTTTGTGTAAAATATCTGCACTTTCTAAGCCCACGATTTCAACGGTATAAGGCATTGCATTTTGAGATTCACGCTTTTTTTCAATACGATGACTGTGAATTTTTCCGTGTAATTTTTTTTCTATGGCATGTAACGTGCTTTCATATTTAGCAAGTTGATTCCAATTACCTTCTGCAAGTAGATAAGCGCAGTGCATATCGCCAAATCGTGACGATTTAATATCTGCAATACGGCATCCACACGCGGCTGTTGAAAGTATAAGTTCTGAAATAGCATCGAACGGATTATCGCTTAAAATGGTAATAGCAAGTTGCATAGCGGTGATTTCTCTAAGATATTTTTAAGAATTTAGCGTTAAATAAACAAAATTTTACGCCTGCTGACATTAACAGGCATTAGCATAACAAATCACGCCGATGACAACGTAACATCTTTTTTGATTAAACGGCATTTTCCTTTTTTTATCATTTTTACTTAGTGAAATCATGACAAATTCATCCAAAAAACCAGCAACGGCTTCACGCGACAATTTAGATTTGGATTTAGAAGCCCGACTTGATCAAGCCACTTCATCATTACCGTTAGACGATGAACCGCCTGCGGGTGATGCGTTAGATCAAATTTTAGCTCGTGCCAAAAAAGAAATTGAGACAGATTCACCAGAAACATTAACGCCTGTCGAAATTCCAGAATTACGCACGGAAAATGAATTCGATTTAGAGGATTTTCCAATTGAAAATGACGACATTGTGGAATTGAAAAATGGTGATGATTTTCGCCCCATTAAATCTAACTCCATGACTTCGATGGAAAGACAATTAACTGAAACGATGAATGCCACCCTTAACTCGCCCGAAGAAGACGAAGAATTAGATCGTTTATTAGGCGGTTCTGGGTTTGATTTTGACTCCCTTTTCGGTGAAGCAGTTAGCGATGAAATCGTGGCGGAAATGCCAAAAACGGATGAAGATTCAATCATGGCAGCGGTCGATGAATTGTTAAACTTCGGTGTAATGGAAGATGAAGAAGTCGCCGTTGAGTCTGAACCCAAAACGAAAAAAACCAGAGCAAAAACCAAAATTACACCTGAAATTGTTTTAGATGAAATTGTGGAAATTGAGCCTGAGGTCGTTGCAACGCTTGAACCACAAATTGTGGCAGAAGCATTAGATGAAATTATTGAACCAGAAGAAAACGAACTCGATTCAAATGATGAGTTAACCGTTGAACCCGAAGCGGCATTGGATGATTTAGTAGATTCCGTTCCATTTGAAGATACATTAAAAGTCGATTTTGAAGATGATGCTGAAACCGAAAATTTTGTAGAAGAATTTAATAACTTCGATGAAGTTGCCGATAGTGTTGCACCCCTTGTAGAAATATCTACCTCTGATGAATCACTTGATGATTTTAATGAGATGCAACTAGACGAATTAAATGAAATTATGGAAAACAAGAACGACACCATTGCGGCTGGTTTTGATTTACTTGACGATGACAATCTTGAAAAAGACAGCGCAATTTCTGTCGCAGAACCTGAATTGGAAGACGATTGGATGAAACACCTCGAAGGTTTAGACGAAGAAAATACTGAACCTGCTGCAGAAGAAATAGCCGTTGAAGACGTTGCAGAAGATGACGATTGGATGAAACAGTTGGAAGGTTTAGACGAAGAATCTACTGAACCTGCTGCAGAAGAAACAGCCGTTGAAGACGTTGCAGAAGATGACGACGATTGGATGAAACAACTGGAAGATTTGGACAAAGAATCTACTGAAACCACTGCTGCAGAAGAAGTTGCCGATGACGACGATTGGATGAAGCAGTTGGAAGGAATGGATGACCAAGACGAAGATACGGCAAAAATGTTAATGGATGCGGGACATGAGCAAGATGCCAATGAAGTGGTTGGAAGTAGCTTTAATATCGCTAACGAAACTGATGGAAAACCTGAAACTGGTGTCATTGACGAAAAAGCTCTCATTGCAAAAGCCGCTGATTTAGCGATTACTCAATTTAAAGATGAACAAGATCAAGCGTTATCACAATTACGCGCAGATCAAGATGCGATTGATAGCAAAAATAAAAAACAATTTACGGATGCTGAAGACAAAAGAAAGAAAACGGCGACTTTTGGTTATATTGCGTTAGGCGTTGGTGTGATTGGTTTGCTCGGAAGTGCTGGAATTGGCTGGCTTTCTTACGCTACAAAAGATAAAACCGAAACATTAACGCAATCAGTTACCGCGTTGGAAGAAAAAGTAGACGTTTTTTTGGCAAAAAATCCCGAAAAAGACCTTGAAAATCTAAAAACGTCTGTTGAGCAATTAAATCAAAAAGTTGAAAAATTGGCGGCTGCACAAGTTGCCGTGCCTCAAGTCGCTATTTCACCACCTGCTGAACAGCCGATTGTTGAAAATGGTAAAGTTTCAACGCCCGATGCGGCGAAAAAATCCGCGCCCGTCGCGTTGTTAAATAACGCGTTGTTAAATAATAAGATCGCGCCAACTTCACCCAAAGTGGCAACCGATTCAACGCCTGTTCCTGCTGTGAGCATTGCACCCGAAAATTTAGCGGGCGAAAAAGAAAATGAACCCACGAAATTAAAGGAAATGGCGAAAAAATCAGCAGAAACCACCAAAGCTGAAGCAGAATTATTAAATCAGAAAATTGCAAAAGCCAACGCCGTTGCAAAAGCTGCGTCAGCGACAAAACCTACCTCTAAAACAGACAAAAAGAACTATTATACAGGTCGGACAACACGTGGAATGGCACGTCAGGGCAAAGAAGATGGCGGTAAAACGACCAAACCAAAAACCGTTGAATCCAGTAATTTAACCGCGCCTAGCAAAGAAATTTTAAACACCACCATCACGCCTAAAAAAGCAGTTTCGGCAGGCAAATATATGGTGAATGTTATTTCTTATCAGCAAGAATGGTTCGCACAAAGCAAAGCAGTGGAATTCAAACAAAAAGGTATTCCTGTTGAAGTGGTTCCCGTTGATGCTAACAATATCGGAACAAAGTACCGTTTAGCGGTGAGTGGTTTTAAAAATAAAGCCGAAGCAAATGCGTATGCTGACAAAATTAAAAAACAGCATAATTTGAATGAAACATGGGTAGGGGCAAATTAGTAATTATCAAAACACGTCGTCGGGTTTCAAAATTTGAAACCCGACAAATCAGACACTAATTTGTTTCTGTACAAAGAATCGTCAAAACAGATTGCACTTTTTCGGCAACTTCGATACCTAAATGTGTCAAATATCCGCCATCTTGATGATCAACTAAACCTTTTTGAAACAAACGCGCCGTTGCCTCAACAACTTCGGGTGCTGCATCTTTATGCACTTTGATTCCTTCTTGAAGGCTTTCTAAGTTGTAACGCGCCAACACGTTTAATTCGTTTAATAAATCTTGGTTATATAACATCGGTAAATCCTCTTTTGGTTTTTAAAAATTGTTTTTATTTTGCTGATTCTAAGGCTTCTAATTGCTTGGCTAATAATGTTTCAATGCCTGCCTGTGCCAACGCTAACAACGCATCAAGTTCATCTTTGCGGAACGCGTGACCTTCGGCTGTGCCTTGAATTTCAATAAATCCACCTGCATCATTCATAACGACATTCATATCAGTTTCAGCATGACTGTCTTCGGCATAATCCAAATCTAAAACGGGTTCACCGTCAAAAATACCCACAGAAACAGCGGCAACTTGCCCGTGAATCGGATTAAATTTAATTTGTTTTCGTGCCAACATGGTTTGCACTGCTAACGATAATGCCACATAACCGCCTGTAATAGCGGCAGTGCGTGTTCCGCCATCGGCTTGCAAAACATCACAATCAATCGTAATCGTTTGTTCACCCAACGCTTTCAAATCCATGACCGCGCGTAATGAACGACCAATTAAACGTTGAATTTCTTGTGTTCGACCACTTTGTTTACCGCGTGCCGCTTCACGATCTGAACGGGTGTGCGTTGAACGTGGCAACATTCCATATTCTGCCGTTACCCAGCCTTCGCCTTTTCCTTTTAAAAAACGCGGCACACTTTTATCGACACTGGCATTACATAAAACTTTGGTATCACCAAATTCGACCAGCACCGAACCTTCGGCGTGTTTGGTATAACCACACGTTAGTTTAATTTCTCGTAATTGCGCGGCATCGCGTCCACTCGGTCTCATATTTTTTATCCTCAAAATAAAGTTGTCGCACAGTATAACGTATAACCCTAACTCTTGGCGGTACGGTCAGTAACTCACACGAATTCCGACTTCTGCGCTACGCCCCGCTTCGGGCGCAAAATTTCGCAAATATGAAACCGAACTGCGGATATTTTCATCAAGTAAATTTTTACCTTTCGCAAATAACAAAATTTCTGAATTCGCAAAACTCGCTAGTTTGTATTGCGTACCAATGTTCAAAAGCAAATATGCGGGCGTGGTGGTTTCATTTTCGCCCGAATTTGTTTGCGATTCGCCGCGCGTTAAACGCACATTTCCCGAAAAATCATTTTTTTCATAACTCACTTGTGCGCCATAACGTAACGGCGGCATTCTTGGAACATCGCCGCCTTTATCAAATGTGCCGCGCGTGTAATCGCCAA
>CANKON010000064.1 GCA_947484105.1 Methylococcaceae bacterium
GATGGAACAGAAAAAACGCGAAGGCTACTTCTAAACTATGAAAAAAATACTTCTAATCATCGTCATACTTTTGGGATTGTATGGGAATTACAAAAATAAAGTGGACAACCCCCAAATAGAGCCTCCAAATAATCATTTTGAATGTGACGGACGAGTTTACTGTTCGGATATGAAATCTTACGAAGAAGCTAAATTTTTCGTAGATAATTGTCCAAATACAAAAATGGACGGCGACCACGATGGTGAACCTTGTGAATCACAATTTTCAAACTAAAAATACTAATTGAACTTATGTCACATCAATCCGATTTAATCAGCTCCGATATTAACGCTTATTTAGCACAACACGAACGCAAAGAATTATTACGTTTTTTAACTTGTGGCAACGTCGATGACGGAAAAAGTACGCTCATTGGGCGATTGCTACATGATTCAAAAATGATTTACGAAGATCAACTTGCAGCAGTGCAAGCCGATAGCGCGAAATCGGGTACAACGGGCGCGGGGAAAATTGACCTTGCATTGCTTGTCGATGGCTTGCAAGCTGAACGCGAACAAGGCATCACGATCGATGTGGCTTACCGTTATTTTTCAACGTCAACCCGAAAATTCATCATCGCCGATACACCAGGACACGAACAATATACGCGCAACATGGCAACAGGCGCATCAACGTGTGACTTGGCAATTATCTTAATTGATGCACGTTACGGCGTGCAAACGCAAACCAAACGTCACAGTTTTATCGCGTCGTTGCTTGGTATTCAACACATTATTGTTGCGATTAACAAAATGGATTTGGTTGAATACAGCGAAACGAAATTTGAACAAATCAAAGCCGATTATTTGGATTTTGTAAAAACGTTAGATTTACACGATATATTGTTTATTCCGATGTCAGCATTGGACGGTGATAACGTCGTTAATCCTAGCGAAAACATGAGTTGGTATAAAGGCAAACCGTTAATGGAAGCCTTGAACACGATTGAAATTGCCAATGACCGTAATTTCACTGATGCACGTTTTCCTGTGCAATATGTGAATCGTCCGAATTTAGATTTTCGCGGATTTTGTGGCACGGTTGCGGCGGGAATTTTCAAAAAAGGCGATAAAATTACCGCATTACCGTCAGGAAAAAGTAGCACGATTAAATCTATCGTGACGTATGACGGCGAAATCGAACAAGCCTTTTCACCGATGGCAGTCACGCTAACGCTCGATGATGAAATCGATATTAGTCGCGGCGATATGATTATCGGTACACAAGCACTCGCGCCGATTGTGGCGGATAAATTCAAAGCGCACATCGTTTGGATGGATGAGCAATCGCTTAATATCGGCAAACAATATGCGATTAAATTAGCGACGCGCAGTGTATTTGGTTCAGTGTCGTTAATTCATCACCGCATTGACGTAAACACGCTCGAACATCACGATGCGAATGCGTTGCAACTTAATGAAATCGGCTTATGTACTGTTTTCGTGAATGCGCCCGTCGTGTTCGATAATTACAAAACGCACAAAGGCACGGGCTCATTTATTGTTATCGATCGTTTGACGAATAGCACGGTGGGCGCAGGAATGATTATCGGCACGGACGATAATGAAGATTTGCAACCCGTTAGCGTTGAAGAACGAGCGGCGCGTTTTAGTCAAATCGCGACATCAATCAATTTGACGGGTGAAAATAGCGTTGAAATGGCTTATCAACTTGAACGTAAATTGTTTGATAACGGTCATGCTTGCACAATCTTGGAAACGGCAAATAACGTGCTAATTGGCGCGATAAATCACGCAGGATTGATTGCACTTTGTGTGAACACAAACGCAGGATTTACGCCAATTTGTTTCGACACAGACAGTCAAACATTTGATGATATTTATGTAACATTGAAAGCGCAGAAAGTTATTTATTAAACATTGACTATAAAAAAACGAGTGGAAGTGGCTGATAAGGAAAATATTGAAACCGTTCATCGTAAATCACCACTTCACTCGATACGCGCATAATTTTATTCTTTGGGTGTTATTACTCATTGCTATCAGTTTTTTGGGCGTGAATTTTTTGTTTTCTCAAATAGAAAATTACAAAGCCGACTTAGCGCACAAATTAAGCGAAGTCATTGACGCGCCAGTGACGATTGGAAAATTACATGCCAAATTACACGGCATTCAACCCGAATTACAACTTTCTCAACTCAATATTGCTGCCGAAAAAATCCAACTTAAAGAAATCCGTTTAGGATTTGATGTTTGGCATTATTTGACAACGCAAAATCTACTTGCTGCCACGTCAGTGACATTAGTCGGCGCACAAATCACGTTAATTCGTCACGCAGACGACAGCATTTCGCTCGAAGGATTGAAAGCCAGCGAAGGTCAACCGTTATGGCTTTTACAAGGTCAAAAATACCTAATTTTACAAAGTTCAATAACATGGCATGACGAAAAATATAACAAACCCGCGCGGCAAATATCGCCTGTTAATTTGGCGATTCTAAATAGCGGTGAAACACATCGTGTGAATCTTCTCGCGCAACTGCAAAAAAATGAACCGTTGCGTGTGTCGCTTGATTTTTCGGGAAATCCATTTGATTTAAAAACGTTGAATGGAAAAATTTATTTTGAAAGCAAAAATTTAAAATTAAATGAATTTTCTGAATTTGGGTTGCCGTTAAATTTGAAAATTCAAGACGGCGTGGCAAATTTAAAAGCGTGGGCAATTCTGAAAAATGGCGAATTTCAAGCGTTAAATGGCAACGTAAAATTTCAAAATGTGGCGTTAAATCGTCTGCAACATTCTGTTTTAAAATTCAATCAAATTAGCAGTGAATTTCAAGTTAAAAAGCAAAATGAAACGTGGGTGGCGCGTTTGCCAAACATCGCGGTTTCAATGGCTGAAACGGAACTTAATGGTGCAATTTCTTCGACATTTAATGAAAATAATTCTAACGAAAATAGCGTTGGGCTTTTTTTAGAAAAAGTTGAATTTGCACCGTTAATCCCGATTGTAAATTTTTTCTCAGAAAAAGAAATTGCGTTAAATAAATTTGGTGGCACATTAGAAAATGTGCGTATTTTCGCGCAACCTAAACAAGAAAAATTTGCCGTGGATGGTAAATTTACCGATTTAAAAATTAGCGTTGCGGATTTGAATTTGCAGCATTTAAACGGACATTTACATGGCAATGAACAAGCAGGAACACTGTTTTTAACGGCTGAAAAATTAGCATTTCACGCCCCAACTTTATTTCGAGACATATTGCCAGAAATTGAATTAAAAACCGTTTTGAATTGGCAACAAACGCTCGAATCATGGCAAATTTCTAGCGAAAAAATTGTTTTAAATAACCACGACATTCCTAGCCAAAGCACGTTAAAACTCACGATTCCAAAAAATGGCTCGACGTTTATGGATTTACAAACACAATTTGAAATTCGTGACGCAACGCAGGTTTGGCGATATTTACCTGTTGGAATTATGGAAAAAGATGTCGTTGAATGGCTCGATAAAGCGTTTGAAAAAGGGCGCGTCAAAAATGGACAATTTTTGTTTTTTGGTTTGTTGAAAGATTTTCCGTTTGAAAAAAATAATGGTGTGTTTGAAGTGGTTTTTGATGGCGAAGAGGCTCGGCTTAATTACGCGCCCAATTGGCTGCCACTGGATAATTTGACCGCGCAAGTACGATTTTTTCAAGACAGTTTACAAGTCAATTTATCAGGCATGGCGCAAAATGCAACGCTTAAATCGGCTAAAATTACAATTCCGTCGATGTCCACGAGTAATTACGTTGGCATTATTGGCGAAGCGGAAGGAGAGATTTCGCAAGTATTAAGTTTTATGCAACGTACGCCTTTGAAATCGAGGGTTGATTCTGTTTTAACCGCGATTTCACCCGTTGGAAAAACGAATGTTTCGCTTGATTTGCAAATTGCACTAATCGAAAAATTAACCTCGAAAGTAAAAGGTGCGGCAAAATTTCAAAACGCAAAACTGAAAGTGAAATCGCTCGATTTACCCGTGCAAGCGATGAACGGCGCGTTGCAATTTACCGAAAATGGCGTGTTTAGCGACACGATTAACGCTGTGGCGTTAAATCGCCCTATTCAAATTCGTTTGCAAAGTAACGATACGCAAACCACTGTTCGCGTTGTTGGAAATACGAGCGTTGACGATTTGTTTGAGCAACTCAAAATTTTGCCGATGACGCAGCTAAATTCCGAAACGAAATGGATTGACGGCGCGAGTGATTACGATTTAACGCTGAATTTACCTTATGAAAAAACGCTTCCAACATTACAAATTCAATCAATGCTTGCGGGAATTACGCTGAATTTACCCGCCGAATTGACGAAGTCGAAATTGCAAAAAATACCACTTTCGATGACGCTGACTTTGGGTGATGAAACGATATTGCCCTTGACGTTGAATTATAATGAGCAGTTAAAAGCAGTCGTGAATATCGACACCAAAGCTAAAAAAATGGAACGTGGTGCGATATTATTAGGCGATGGAAACGTTGATTTGCCTGATTCGTCTGGTTTGAGTTTGAAAATTTCGCGGAACGATTTGGCGTTGCAAGATTGGTTAGGATTGGCAGTGGCGAGTTCTGAAAATAACGCCGCCGACATTCACACCGTTTCAATTCACAGCCAAAATGTACGTTGGAAAAAAGCAGAATTGGGCGAATTTGATTTAATTTTGAAACGTGGAAATGAAGCGTGGAACGGTGATTTGAAAAGCACGTTTGCATCAGGAAAATTAAAATTTCAAAACAATTCAGTGTTGGAATTAACACTCGAAAAATTGGATTTAGCATTTTTAAAATCATTACAAAATAACGAGGAAGTAAAAAATAAATCGATTGCAACATCTGCAACATCAAGCGAATCGTCGAAAAAATTGCCAACGCTTTCCTTGAAAAGTGAACAAACATTTTGGAATGATAAGCTACTCGGAAAATTAGCTGTTGAAACGCAACCATCTGAAACTGGTATGACAATTAAAACTGTGGATTTGCAAGCGGCGACGCACCATTTATCGATGGCGGGTGAGTGGCAAAATGCAAAAACAGAATTGCATGGAAAATTAGATTTTTTCAAAGCAGGGCAATTATTTTCAAATTTGGGCATCACTAAAGATATTGCCGAAACAACAGGAAGTGCAAAATTGGATTTGCATTGGCAAGGCACACCGCAAGAATTCGGGTTAGAAAAATTGCGAGGTGGTATTGATTTGAATTTACAAAACGGACGAATTTTGAGTATCGAACCTGGTTTTGGGCGAATTTTAGGCGTATTAGCACTGGATCAATGGGTTAAACGTTTGCAACTTGATTTTAGCGATGTGTATTCCGAAGGCTTGACGTTCAACAGCATCAATGGGCATTTTGATATTTCACAAGGCAAAGCCAGTACGCAAGATTTAACGGTGGATGCGATTCCCGCTAAAATTCTGCTTAAAGGTGATACCGATTTTGTCCGTGAAAATGTCGATTACTTCGCCAATGTAACGCCTAAAAGTGCCGACGCAGTGCCTATTGCTGGTACAATCGTCAGCAAAATAATGGGTCTTGTGGGAAAAACACTCACTGGAAAAGATCAAGAAGGTTTTTTCTTTGGCTCGCAATATCACGTCAAAGGTTCGTGGGGAAATGTTGATGTCATTCCCATGCGCGAAAATGAAGGCTTGGTACAAAAAACGTGGCACGGCATCACAGAATTTCCGTGGCTAGATCAAAAACTTAATTCTAAAGAGGCTTATCATCATGACTAAATGTGCTGCCATTCAAATGGCTTCCAGTCCCAGCATTAGTGCGAATTTATTAGAAGCAGAAAAACTAATTGCCGAAGCGGTCAAAGCGGGCGCAAAGCTGGTGGCGTTACCAGAAAATTTTGCGTTGATGGGGGATCATGAACAAGACAAAATTAAAGTCAAAGAAGTTGACGGCTTGGGAACGATTCAAAGTTTTTTAGAAACGACCGCAAAAAAATATGGTGTATGGATTGTCGGTGGCACGATTCCCATTGCAGGCGATGATAAAAATAAAGTTCGTGCTGCTTGTTTGATTTATAACGATAAAGGTCAGCGCGTGGCGCGTTATGACAAAGTACATTTGTTTGATGTTCACGTTCCGAATACGAATGAAGTTTATCGGGAATCAGATTCGATTGAAGCAGGTGATGATTCACTGGTAATTGATACGCCGTTTGGACGCATGGGCGTGGCGGTTTGTTATGATTTGCGTTTCCCAGAATTTTTCCGAAAAATGAGCGAACAGGGTGTTGATTTTATTGTCATTCCTTCTGCATTTACGGCTGAAACGGGCGCGGCACATTGGGAATTATTATTGCGAGCGCGAGCAGTTGAAAATTTGTGCTACGTCATCGCGCCAAATCAAGGCGGTTTTCACAAAAATGGTCGTCGCACGTTTGGACACAGCATGATTATTGATCCTTGGGGCGTGATTTTAGATTGTTACAAAACAGGTAGTGGCTACGTTTTAGCTGAAATTGATCACGAAAGAATTACCAAAGTTCGTGCGGGTTTTCCTGTTTTGACACACCGTCGTTTTTTCTGTGAATAACATGAAAAGCAAAGTTTGTATTTTAGTTTTAATAAGCGGTTTAGTTGCGTGTGGCAGCACTGAAAATAGCCGTTACCGCAACACAGCGATGCTTGAAAAGCCGCCAACGTTAGCGTTACAAAAAACGCCGCAAAACGCTGTTATTGATGATAGCGTTGAACCGAAAAAACAGCTGAATGGGTTGGATGAAAAAGTAGTTTTGCTTGACGAAAAGCCACAAAAATTACTCTTGAAATTGCCTGTGATGGATGCGTGGCGCGTGCTTGGGACGGCTTTGCGTCAAAGCGATATAAAAATCACTGATTACGATAAAAACAAACATTTGTATTACGTCAGTTATAAATCGCAAAGCGGATTAAGTAGTTTGATTGGCTTTATAAATAAGGATATGACTGATGTAATTTATTTATTGATGCTTGAACCAAAAGATGGCGAAACATTAATTGGCGCGACACTGGCGAATAATCATGAACAACGCGAAAGTGCAAATAATAATCCTGACGGTGTTTATGAAAATTCTGTTGAAGACAGTTATGGCCTGATTGAGCATTTGTTTCATGTGTTGCGAGATGACGTAAAAACCGAATAATTTTTAACAATTTTTTAACTTGAACAAGAGGATTTACTTATGAATGAAAATTGGATTGCACCCTCAATTTTATCTGCGAATTTTGCAAAATTAGGCGAAGAAGTAGACAACGTTTTAAAAGCGGGCGCGGACATCGTACATTTTGATGTGATGGATAACCATTTCGTGCCAAATTTAACGATTGGACCTTTGGTGTGTGAAGCGTTACGCAAACACGGTGTAACAGCTCCGATTGATGTACATTTGATGGTTGAACCTGTAGACCGTTTGATTCCTGATTTTGCAAAAGCAGGCGCGAGCATTATCACGTTTCATCCTGAAGCCTCTACGCACATTGACCGCACGTTACAATTGATTAAAGACCAAGGTTGCCAAGCGGGTTTAGTTTTCAATCCAGGTACACCGTTACATTATTTGGATTACGTCATGGACAAAATCGACATTATTTTGTTGATGTCAGTCAATCCAGGTTTTGGTGGTCAATCGTTCATTCCGTCAGCACTTGGCAAATTGCGCGAAGTCAGAAAACGTATTGACGAAAGCGGACGTAATATTCGTTTAGAAATCGACGGCGGTGTAAAAACTGACAACATTCGTGAAATTAAAGCGGCAGGTGCTGATACATTTGTAGCAGGCTCAGCTATCTTCAATCAACCAGATTATAA
>CANKON010000065.1 GCA_947484105.1 Methylococcaceae bacterium
TAAATACCAACGCTTGCATCAAATCAAAAGGCGGTAACGATTTGGGTAAAATACCTAATGCGTCAACCGATAATTCGGGCGTAGCGACAATTTCTATGTTTATGTGCAACCATTGATTGAGAACTTCAACTAATTTATCCAGCATAATAGGCTTGGTTAAATGATCGTTCATGCCAGCGGCTAAACTTTTTTCTTTATCGCCGCGCATCGCGTGTGCAGTCATTGCCACAATCGGAATGTATTTTAATTTTTCTTCTTGGCGAATAAGGCGCGTGGCTGTCAATCCGTCCATAATCGGCATTTGAACATCCATCAAAATCAAATCAAACGATTCCGCTAATGCCAAATCCAGTCCTTCTTTACCATTATTTGCAAGGGTCACCTCCAAGCCAATGGTGCTTAAAATTTCAACAGCGACTTGCTGATTGATTTCGTTATCTTCAACTAACAAAATACGTCGCGCGTTGTAATTGTGATTGGTTTGAAACGTAATTTTTTTCTTATTCTTAGTTGGTTTTATCGGCTGTAACGGGGCAATCGGTAACGTGACGTTAAAGGTGAATGTGCTGCCTTTGCCAAGTTCGCTGACAATTTCAATTTTTCCATTCATCAATTCCACTAACTGCTTACAAATAACCAAACCTAAACCTGAACCGCCGTATTTGCGTGTAATAGACGTGTCCGCTTGTGAAAATGGCTGAAATAAGGTTTCAAGCTGGGCGGGATTGATACCAATTCCCGTGTCACAGACTGAAAAATAAAGCAAAACCTCTTTTTCCGACACCATTTTATAATCAACGTGGATGGCAACGTCACCTTCATCGGTAAATTTCACGGCATTGCTAACTAAATTGAGTAAAATTTGCCCTAAACGTAACGAATCGCCGACTAATTGTTTTGGGATTCCAGTTGAAACGGTGAGAGAAACAGGAATATTTTTTTGCTCTGCTTTGATTTTTACGGAATCAATTAAATGTGTTAGAACAGAATCAAGTGAAAAAGCCGTACTTTCAAAATCTAATTTTCCTGCTTCAACTTTAGAGAAATCTAAAATATCGTCAATCAGCATGAGTAATAATTGACAGCTCGTGTCGATTTTATCGAGGTAATTTTGTTGTTTTTGTGTTAATTCTGTGTGCTGCGCTAAATGTAACATTCCCAAAATAGCATTCATTGGCGTACGAATTTCATGACTCATATTTGCCAAAAAGTCTGATTTCGCCTGATTAGCCGCATCCGCGATTTGTAATGCTTTTTGTAAGTCAGCGGTTTTTTCATCCACAATGGCTTGCAGATTTTTCAAATTATGCGAAAGCGTTTTTTCAGCGGTATCGCGTTCTTTAAAGCTGGTATTTAATTGTTGCAGCATTTCATTAAACGCATCCGCTAAACGTCCTAATTCATCCTCAGATTCTTTTACGATGGGAATGTTGTAACTTTTTGATTTTGTGATGTGCTGAATGAATTTCGCAATTCTGATAATGGGGCGCGACACAATGCGCTGCGTGTATATTGATAAATATAACGCAATCATTAACGTGATAGAAAACGTCAATAAAATAATAGTTCTGTAATCTTGTAATTTTTTATCGAATGAGTCGAAACTGGCGCGTAACACTAAATAACCGAGTAATTCATGGTTCAACTCTACAGGCTGAATCAGTTGTATAAAATCGTCAGTTGGAATCAAATGGGGCGCGTGAATAAGTTCATTGTCGCTTAAAATCAACGGTTGTTGGTAAGTGTCTTTTCGGTAATCAGCTAATAATTGTTGCTTTGTATCGTATAAGCCCGCGTAGAGAATATCGGGATTATGTTTCAATGCACCCAATGTTTTTCGGGTCGTTGAATCGTCCATAAAAGCAAGTGACGCTAAACTATTTTCACTAATAATTTCGACTTGCGTTTGCAGATTGCTAATGATTTCTTTTTTTACAAATTCCGTTTCATAAAAAAATAAAATGCCACTGAATACACATAAAGCAATAGTGCTACTTAATGCGCTAATAGAAATCAGCTTTGTTTTAATCGATTGATTCCGTAGCATCACTGGGGAAAATCCTTTGATAAAGCCAGCAATTGCGAGCTAATTTTTAAACTTGATTCCAGTGCGTTTTTATTATTGATGTAAAAATGAATTTTTTGTTCATCTTCAAACAGATAAATGATGCCTTGTTCAAGAATATTTTTTTGTGAGCCAACAGAAAGAATAGGTTTTTTATGAATTTGTGCCAGCAAATCCGTTGAAATTGCGTTCGGAAAATAGAGTATTTGGCAATTATCGACGTTTGATTTATCGGTCACATTCATGACATCAACTTGCAAATTGCCCAATTTTTTACCCGAATAGGCTTGCTTTAATAATTGACTAAAAGAATTGTCATTGTAGACGCAATAATTAAAAGCAGGCGATTTCACCGCCCATTCAATGAATTGACCGAAATGAAATAAATAAGCGATTTTGATTTTGTTTTCGCGTTCTGTGGATTCGTCGTCAGCAAATGTTGGCGCGGCACAAAATGAAATACTCACAAGCAAAATTAGAATTCGCAAGCAAATGACAAACCAAGATTTGTTTTGAGTACGATTTAACATGGTTTTTAGTAAGACAAACCAATCGTTAAATAAAGCCGACGAGTTTCTTGTGGTAAACGTGGCAAGCCGCCACTTAATGCGTCACCATTTTGCAACGGAATGACCGCAAAATTATCATTCATATTGACGTTGTAGTAGGTTGTATCAAGTAAATTCGTTGCGCCCAAGTCAACGCTAAATTCAGCCGCATTCAAAGGTAAAGCGTAATGCAAGTTGGAATCAAAAATCGTTACACCGTGCATTCTTTCGCCTTTATAAAGTGTGTTCGATTCATGCGTGCCAACTTTATCGAACCAACGCCCCGTCAACCGAAAAGTGAATTTATCGAGTGAATACATGAAATTACTTTTAATCATATTTTCTGGCGCATTGGTGATGCCAACCATGTGATTTAATTTTTCAGCGTTTTGTTCACCAAGCGTATAGATATAATTTAAATCTGTGCTAATGCCGTTTTTAAAATTTTGCGAATCGCCCACTTGTAGCCCATACGTTTTCGAGCTTGCCAAATTATCATTAGTATTGGGTTTGCCAGTAAAAACGTTATTGACCAAACGCACAATGTCTTTTCCTTGCGTGTAAAACCCCGATAATTTAAACGTATTGCCTTTAAATGGTTCAGCGTTGAAACCTAATTCAGCGGTTGTCATGCGCTCAGGTTGTAAATTCAAATTTGCCCGATGATAAATTGGATCGGCGGGCGTATTCCACGATTCATAAATCAAATAAGGTGAGGGCGCAATATAAGATGTTCCCCACGCGCCAAAAAATCGTAAGGCTTTAAAGGCTTGCCACGAAAAACCTAAACGCGGATTAAAATCAGGATCATAGCGTGAATCCGCATCCATCCGAATTGAACCGTTTAACGCTAATTTTTCAGTTAAATCATAATTTACTTGGCTATAAATGGCGTAATTTTCGTAACTGGTATTTTTAATCAACGAACTGACATCTGCGCTATTTTTAGGCGTTGAATTCATAAAACTCAATTCCATTCCGCTTAACCAGTTAATGTCACCTTTTAAATACGCGACCGTTTCAGAAAAACGCATGGCATCGCCTTGCCACGAAATGGGAGCCGTTGCGCCCCAAGCGCGATAACTTGAACCAGGTTCTAATTCGGTGCTTTCATAACTTAAACTCGATTTTGCTTGCCAAAATGGATTAATTTCTAAGTTATACGTCGCGTTTACCATTTGATTGGTGGTTTCAAAAAAAGCTTTTCCCGAATAATCGTAACTAATTGGCGGGGCGGGATTAAATGAAAGACTGTTGTTTGCGTTGTTATAAAGACGGTAATAACTCAGCGTTAAATCTTTGTAATTGGCTTTGAAATGAATGTTGTGATTTTGTTCGGTTAAATCAACTTTATTGATTTTGCCGTAAATTTCAGGGTAATTTTGTTTTAAATCTTCTGACGCGCTGCGATGAAAACTGCCCGAAAGTGAAACGGCAACGTCGTCGTTAACTTTTTTACCCGCCGCGACTTGAACTTCACCTGTATCTTGTGTACCACCTGTGGCTTTGACTTTTATGCCTTCAATGCCTGCGCCCGTTTCGGTGACTAAATTGATAGTGCCGAGCATAGCATCGCCGCCATAAATAGAGGATGCGCTGCCCAAACTGATTTCAACTTGTTTCACATCAATGAGTGGCATGGTGTGGAAAAATGCTGTCGGTTCGCCCGTTGGAGCTTTGATTTTGTTGCCATCGATTAAAACCGTTATTTTGTCGTTGGCAAAAATGCCACGAATATAAATTTCCACGCCAGCTTTTTCCGTAGACGCTAAATTCGCAACGTGAATATCAGGGATGTTTTTCAAAATATCGGTTAAAAAACGATAGCCTTTGCGATGAATTTCGTCTTGTGAAACAACGTAAGCGGTGACAGGTGATTTATTCAACGACATTGGCATTTTTGTAATCGACGTTACTTTTACATCCATCAATTCTTCGAGTGACACATCTGTAAATTCGCTTTCAGCGTGCGCGGCGTTAGCAAAAACGAGAAGCCAAAGTAACGGGCTAATTTTCATATTGAGGTATTTTGTAAGCCGATTTTTTCACCCACTTTCACGGATTTTCCCGCAGTAAAATCAGCATTCCAGTTCATTTTGTCTTTTTCAAATAACACGATAATTGTTGAACCCATGTTGAAACGTCCCATTTCTGCGCCGATTTCTAAAACGGGCGCATCGGTTTCATATTTCCAATTGCGAATTGTTTTAATCGTCGGCGGCGTGACCACGCCGTGCCATACCGTTTCAATGCTTGAAACAAAGATTGCCCCAACTAAAACCAAAGCAACTTGCCCAATTTCGGTATCGAAAATCGCCACAACACGTTCATTTTTTGCAAATAAACCATTCACAGCTTCGGTCGTTGCACCGTTGACGCTAAATAATCGTCCAGGAACATGAACCATTTCGCGCAATGTGCCAGAAATTGGCATGTGCAAACGGTGATAATCTTTTGGCGATAAATAAATGGTCGCAAATTCGCCGTCGTTGAATTTTTCAGCACGTTGTGAATCGCCGCCTAATAAATCGGTGACGGTAAAACGTTTGCCTTTCGCTTGAAAAATATCGCCACTTTCAATTTTACCTGCTTGACTGACTACGCCATCGGCAGGACTAGCAATTGCGAATTTTTCAGTCGTCAAAGGACGTGCGCCTGGTTTTAACTCACGAGTGAAAAAGTGATTAAAACTTTTAAACGCATTCAAATCTGAAGTCGCTGCTTCATCCATATTTACGCCGTAACGTTGAATGATTTGGCGCGTTAAAAAGTTTTTCCACGTTACATTTTCACAATGGGTAAATTTACTGACAAATTGTGACAATAAATGATGCGGCAAAAGGGTTTGTGTGAGTTCAACGAGTGTGTTTTTCAAAGTCATAGGGCAGATATTTTAGAGGGTTTTGTTACTAAGACCGTAAGCAAAGGCAATCACTTCCGCAACCGCGAGATAAAGATTTTCAGGAATTTCGTCACCTAAGGGAATTTTAGATAACATTTTGACCAGTTCTGGATCTTTATAAAGGGGGATGTCGTGTTCTTGTGCAATTTTTACAATTTGATCAGCCGTTAAACGTGCGCCTTTTGCTGTGACGACGGGCGCGTTATCTTTTTCAAGTTCGTATTTCAGCGCGACGGCAAAATTAGGCGGCAACATAATTTTAAGGAAGTGTGACTAATTCAGGTGCAATCCAAGCTTCATTGCGATGTTCAACCACGACGCTCGTGTAAATGCCGCCCCGAACATAAAAATCAGCACGAACACGCATAAAGTTTGGCGAAATGACTTTTACAATGTCGTCCAAAATCTGATTGGTAATTGCTTCGTGAAAGGCACCTTCTTCACGAAACGACCACATATAAAGTTTGAGTGATTTTAATTCCACGCATAATTCAGCAGGTACATATTCGATTTTAATGGTAGCAAAATCGGGTTGTCCTGTTTTAGGGCAAAGACAGGTAAATTCAGGAATATCAAAACGAATCGTGTAATCACGGTCGGTTTGTGGGTTAGGAAAAGTGTCTAATTCTTTGCTTGGTCTGGTAGTCATAAAAGATTTTGAATGATTTTGTTAAATTAAGCTCTCATTTTAATTCATGCAGCTTGAGATTCATAACGCGATACGTCGTTTTTATATTTTTTAGTTATTAAGGTTACAATGGCAACCATAAAGCAATTGGCGCGGGTGACGATGATGTGTCCCGTATGGTCGTGGTTGATATTGAAAACGCAACAAATCTGGCGGAAGTTTAATGGACAAAGAATTACTAAGAATTGCAATTATTGGAACAGGTTTAATCATTATCGTGGCAATGATTATCTCGGCTTACCTTAAACAAAAGCAAGACGAGGACGACAATTATTACGATGATGAAGAATTTGAGGATGATGAGGATTTTGAGGACGAAGAATCTGTAAAAAAACCTTCTATCGTGCAAATGTTAAACAATGCGTATTTGAAAGCAGTACAAAAACATCAGAATCCCACTTCGCATATTGAAGAAGATGAAGACGCATTTGAACCTGAAATTGAACATCATGAACAACGCGAAGAGCTTCCCCGTCCAGCCGTTGCGCCTTCAATTATTCAATTTAGCGTTATCACAAAAGGCAACGACGATTTTAATGTGGCGGATGTTTTTCACGTTTTAGAAGGATTAGGGCTGGAATATGGCAGCATGAAAATTTTTGAACGAGTTGATGAAGATAGATTTGTGCATTTTGGTATTGCTAGCATGGTTGAACCTGGAACATTCCCAGAAGAAAATTTAGAAGATCATTATTGCCCAGGTGTCGTGTTCTTTATGCAAGTTGATGATTTAGCTAATCCGAAAGCGGTTTTTGATGATTATGTTGACACGGCTGTTGCATTTGCTCATGAAATGGACGGAGTCGTATTAGATCATCGTCGCCAACCTCTCACTGATGCGATGGTGGATGCCATTCGCGATAATCTTTAACTTTTATATTTGAATTACATTTATGTCTAAAAATATCCGTATTGAACGCAAAAGCGGCACTGCTTTAATTGAACATATTTCAGATTTAGCGCGTCTTAGAATTGAAGTTTTTCGTGATTTTCCCTATTTGTACGATGGTGATTACGAATACGAAAAAAAATATCTCCAAACTTACATTGATTGCCCTGAAAGTGTGATTGTTTTGGCATTTGATGGTGATGAGGTCGTTGGCGCATCAACCGCGATGCCAATGAAAAATGAAACCTCTGAAATTCAAAAACCGTTTATTGAAAACGGTTACAAGCTCGACGAAGTCTTTTATTGTAGTGAATCGGTTTTAAATAAAAATTATCGTGGTTTAGGAATCGGCGTGAAATTCTTTGATGAACGCGAAGCACACGCGGCAGAATTAGGCGGTTTTAAACACATTACGTTTTGTTGTGTTGAACGCCCGATTGATCATCCACGTCGTCCTGCTAATCACGTTCCACTCGATGCGTTTTGGAACAAACGTGGCTACTTTAAGCATCCTGAATTACATACCGAATACGTTTGGAAAGATTTGGACGATAGCGAAGAAACCGCTAAACCAATGACTTTTTGGTTGAAACATGAACGTTAAAATTGCAACGGCGCAATACGATATTAGTTTTTTAGAAACGTGGGCGAATTATCAACGTAAATCTCAGCGTTGGGTGCGTGAAGCAGCAGAACAAGGCGCGAAAATTCTACTTTTCCCTGA
>CANKON010000066.1 GCA_947484105.1 Methylococcaceae bacterium
ATTGGGAAAACGCAGACTCTCATGCTCAACGCGCAAATGCGTCAGGTTACGATGAAGCAACACGAATAATTAAAGATTTAGCTGATGCTTATAAATTAGCGGCAGGTGATATGGGTGATTTCAAAGAATCATGCACAAAATTTGTAAATGCCCACGAAAAGCGCAGAGCGTTAATGGACAGACTTAGAAAAGAGAAATTGTTATGATGTGTGGCGAGTGATTCACCCACATACAGGCAGTGGTGTTTTCATGACGGTATTTTTGACGGTATCAAAATTAAATTTTAATGCAGAGTCTACGTATTTACTAGCTTTGTATCATATATTAAAGACCAGTCGTCGCACCAAATGGGCATCTAACAAGATGCAAAAAGTCAAAAGCCTGCAAGTTGTATGACTTAGCGGGTTTTTTATTGTCCGACAAAATGTAACGTAGATATTTTTCAACGTTCACCTTGAACTTTTGAAAAATGAGTTTAGTGCATTATTCGCTTTAGGAATTTAAAATTTTATGAAGAAAATTAACGTATTATTCGTGTGTATGGGCAACATTTGCCGTTCACCGACAGCAGAGGGTGTATTTACGCATTTGGTTAATGAAAAAAATTTAGCGAAGTATTTTTCAATCGATTCGGCAGGCACGCACGCTTATCACATTGGCGATGCGCCTGATTTACGCTCGCAAAAAGCAGCGTTAGAACGCGGGATTGATATTAGTCATTTGCGTGGTCGAAAAGTGGTTTTCGGGGATTTTGAAGATTTTGATTTTGTTTTAGCGATGGACGATGACAATCACGCCATTTTAATGGCTGCCTGTCCACCACACCTGCAACACAAAATTCATTATTTTTTAAATTTCGCGCCACAACTAAAAACGTTGGAAGTTCCTGACCCGTATTACGGTGGCGGACAAGGTTTTGAAAGGGTTTTAGATATGATTGAAGCCGCGAGCGAAGGCTTTTTAAAACATTTACACGACAACAAAATAATAGGCTAAAAATATGGCAATTATTACGAATACGATAAATTACGTCGATGGCGATACACTTTTGGAAGGTTTTTTTGCTTTTGACGATGCAATTCAAGGTCAGCGTCCTGCAGTTTTAGTGAGTCATCCTTGGGCAGGTCGCAGCGGATTTACAGAAGAAAGAGCGCGAAAATTAGCCGAATTAGGTTATGTTGGTTTTGCACTTGATATGTATGGTGCGGGAAAATTAGGCAAAACTGACGACGAATGCGGTGCGTTAATGCGTCCATTTATGGAAGACCGCGCATTATTGCAACGTCGGATTTCAGCGGCACTCGCGAATGTTCGATTATTGCCCTGGGTAGATGATAAAAAAATAGCGGCGATTGGTTTTTGTTTTGGTGGCTTATGCGTTTTGGATTTAGCGCGAACAGGCGCAAATGTGAAAGGCGTTGTGAGTTTTCACGGTTTATTACAAGCCGCCTCGAATTTAAAAAATCCAAAAATTAGCGCGAAAATTCTCGCTTTGCATGGCAATGACGATCCCCTTGTACTACCTGAACAAGTGGCTGCTTTTCAGAAAGAAATGACCGAAGTGGGCGCAGACTGGCAATTACATTCTTATGGCAACACCGTTCACGCTTTCACAAATCCATTAGCAACCGACTTTTCAGCAGGGTATAAATTTTCGCCTGACGCAAATCGCCGTGCGTTTCAAGCAATGGAAAACTTTTTAGCAGAGGTTTTTGCTTAAAACAGCATAAGCCATGCTAAATTGGCATTTATTTTATATTTTTATTAAGAGTTTTATGGATTTCAAATTACTTTCTACGGACGGACACGCAAGACGCGGACGTTTAACGTTTGAACGCGGTGTTGTGGAAACGCCCATTTTTATGCCTGTTGGAACGTATGGTGCGGTAAAAGCACTGACACCCGAAGATTTACTCGGCGTGGGCGCACAAATTATTTTGGGCAATACGTTTCATTTGATGTTGCGTCCGACGACAAAAGTGATTCAAGCACACGGCGATTTGCACGATTTTATGCACTGGCAAAAACCGATTTTGACCGATTCGGGTGGTTTTCAAGTATTCAGTTTGGGTGCGTTACGCAAAATTAAAGAAGAAGGCGTGACATTTAAATCACCGATTAACGGTAGCAAAATTTTCATGTCACCCGAAAGTTCGATGCAAGTACAGCATGAATTAGGGTCAGATATTGTGATGATTTTTGACGAATGCACGCCATATCCTGCAACAGTTCAAGAAGCCGCTGATTCCATGCGTTTGTCGCTGCGTTGGGCAAAACGCAGCAAAGATGCTCACACTGGAAATCCAAATGCGTTATTTGGCATTGTACAAGGCGGAATGTATGAACATTTACGCGATGAATCGATTGCAGGGTTGCTCGATATTGGTTTTGACGGTTACGCGATTGGTGGGTTGTCAGTCGGTGAACCCAAAGACGAAATGATGGCAACGCTCGATGCGATTCATCAAAAAATGCCAACAGATAAACCGCGTTATTTGATGGGCGTAGGAACGCCTGAAGATTTAGTTGAAGCGGTTTCACGCGGCATTGATATGTTTGATTGCGTTATGCCAAGCCGCAATGCGCGAAATGGACATTTATTTACGACGTTTGGCGTGGTAAAAATTCGCAACGCGCAATATGAATTTGACACCAAACCGATTGATGAAAATTGTGATTGTTATACTTGCCAAAATTATTCGCGTTCTTATTTGCGTCATTTGGATAAGTGCCAAGAAATGCTCGGTTCGCGTTTAAATACGATTCATAATTTGCATTATTATTTGGATTTAATGGCACAAATGCGAAGTGCTATTGAACGCGGTGAATTTGAAACATTTAAAAAAGAGTTTTACGCTAAACGTACTCGCTAAAATGTTACAGCGCAGGCAATTGAATAATAAAACCTGCGCCTATTTTTCGGCTGGTATCGACCCAGATCGCGCCGCCGTGTTCTTCAATAATTTTTTTCACAATCGCCAAACCTAATCCTGTGCCTTTCACTTTCGTTGTGACGTAAGGTTCAAAAATTTGTTCGATTTGTTCATCTTTAATTCCTACGCCATCATCGTGTAACGCGATTTCAATAAAATCGATATTGTTTTTTTGTACACGGTGAACATCAATATCAATTTGTCCTTTATCTTCAATGGCTTCCAATGCGTTTTTAATTAAATTGTGCAAAACCTGGCGAATACTGACGGGGTCTCCGTGAATAATTAACGTTTCATTTTCAAGTTTAACATTAAATAGCACGCCTGCTTTCAACACATAAAGTGACAAAACTTCTTGAATTAACGCTGACAAATTGATGTTAACTGCCTGTTTTTTAGACGGTTTTGCGTATTCAGAAAAATCATCAACCATTTCTTTCATCGCTTCGACTTGCTGAACAATGGTTCGTGTCGAACGTTGTAGCATATCGGCATCCGCTGATTCTAATTTGTCCGCTAATTTGTGTTGCAATCGTTCGGCAGAAAGTTGAATGGGGGTCAGTGGATTTTTAATTTCATGTGCTAAACGCCTTGCAACTTCGCCCCATGCCGCATTTTTTTGAGCTTGAATTAAATCGGTCACATCATCAAAAACAACCACCGCGCCTACTTTGCGCCCGTCTTGTGAAAATAAAGGCGTGCCACGACACAATAATTCTTGCCGACCGTTTGAACCCAAAAAGGCTAATCGTTGCTGCCAAATATCGTCAGAGTGTTCTAACAAACGTTGAATTGCTTTTAAAGGTTCAGCGAGTTCTTCGTAATCTTGCGCCAGTTTTAACAAGGTTTCCCCAACAAACTGCGGGGCAGAAACATGAAAAATTTTGAATGTCGCTTGATTGGCAGTACGAATTTTGTGGTTAGCGTCGAAACTAATTACGCCCGCTGTTAAATTTGCCAAAATCGTTTCTAAATACGCTCGCTGATTTTCGACTTCAAAACTTGCCATGCGGGTTTCTTGGCTGGCTCGCGCAATACGTTGGGTCATTTCGTTAAAGGATTCCACCAAAAAGCCCAAATCATCTTGCGCCATGACGGGCAATTGTTGGTCATATTTCCCAGAAGCCACAGCTTGCGTGCCTTTCACAAGTTCTTTCACGGGCGCGACAATCATCCGAATACTGATAAATGCAATCCAAATTGCAGCCAACAAACTCATCAATAAAACTAAAGACAATGCGAGCGAAAACGTCATTTTTAGCGAATCACGCAAAAAATTCATTTCTTGATAACGCACAAACGCAAATTCGACCGAATCCGCTAAATCTGCAATCCGAACAGGTACGGGATACAACGCCTGTAAATAAAGTGGATCTTTCGATTTGACGGTCAAAATTACGCGAATCATTAATTCATCATCACGAACAGGGGCGAGTGCCGCAAATTCGCCATTTTGTCGCACCGATAACCAAGTATGTTCATCGGGTGAACTCGGCAAAATATCACTTGGATTCGCGCTACTTGACGTAATAATTCGGTTTTGACGCGAAAATAACGTCATTTCTGCCGCGCCAGAAAGTACCCGAAAATTTTCCATTTCGAGAGCGGCTTGCGATTCAGGAAGTTCTGAAATTTTTTCAACGAGTTGTTGTGTTTGGGCTTTGTTCCACCGAATTCGCTGATCAAGCGACGATTGACTGAGTTCGAGCGCGTCTTCCATCGCTCTGTCTATTTCAACGTTAAACCAACTGTCGATACCTTGATGAAGAAATTGCATCGAAAAATAAAATACAATTCCTGACGGTGCAAGTGAAAGTAATACGAATAGCGAAACCATTCGGATTGTAAGACGAGACCCCGCTTCACGACGTTTGAGTTGGCGCGTCAATGAATACAAATTCGCACCAACCAAACCTAATAAAGCAACCGTTCCAACGCCATTAACTAGCAACAACCATGAATACATTGCGCTGAGTTTGGACGATTCTTGTGTCGCGCTACTCATGAGTTGCAGTGACAACAAAATTAAGCCACATAAAATGGCGATTGATAAACCAGCGGGCAATTTCATTTTCTGGTTATTCGCTAATGGTTAGCGATTCAAAAGCAATGTTCCTACGCCTTGATCAGTAAATAATTCTAATAAAACAGCGTGTTCAACGCGTCCATCAATAATGTGAACGCTAGTCACGCCGCCTTTCAACGCATCGGTCGCACAACGGGTTTTTGGAATCATGCCACTTGAAATTGTGCCGTCAGCAATTAAATTGTCGATGTCTTTTAACGATAAACCTGTTAAAAGTTCACCTTGCTTATCCAAAATCCCTGCGGTATTAGTCAATAAAATTAACTTTTCCGCATTCAATTTTTCGGCAATTTTACCCGCTACGAAATCGGCATTGATGTTGTACGATTCGCCGTCATCACCTACACCAATCGGCGCAATCACAGGAATAAAATCACTCGCATTCAACATATTTAAAACCGCCGTATCAATCGATGTGACTTCGCCGACGTGTCCTAAATCAATCAATTCAAAGGCTTCACTATCAATCGCCGATTTTTTGAGTTTGATTTTTTTGGCACGAATAAAATTTCCGTCTTTGCCCGTCAAACCGACCGCTTTGCCGCCGTGTTGATTGATTAAATTGACGATTTCCTTATTCACCAAACCGCCCAAAACCATTTCTACCACGTCCATCGTTTCGCTATCGGTAACACGCATTCCGTCGATGAAATCGCTGGTTTTACCCAATTTCGTCAGTAAATTTCCAATTTGAGGTCCGCCACCGTGAACCACAATCGGGGTTAAACCAACCGATTTCATCAACACAATGTCACGCGCAAAACTGTGTTTCAATGCATCGTCAATCATTGCGTTACCACCGAATTTCACCACGATAACTTTGTTTTTAAAACGCTGAATATAGGGCAGAGCTTCAGTTAAAACAGACGCAATTTGATGAGCGGTATTTTTTTTCATAGTCATAAAAACAAAAATTAACGGTGTTGAGACGGTAAATCACGGCGCGTTTCGCCTGTGTACAACTGACGCGGACGACCAATGCGTTGATCAGGATCTGAAATCATTTCGTCCCAATGTGCAATCCAACCAATTGAACGTCCCATTGCGAAAATTGCGGTGAACATATTGGTCGGAATTCCCAGCGCGTGCAGCACGATTCCCGAATAAAAATCGACATTTGGATACAATTTTTTCTCAATAAAATACGGATCTTCTAGCGCAATACGTTCGAGTTCTAGCGCGAGTTTGAATAATTTATCGTCGTGCAAACCGAGTTCTTCTAACACTTCATAACAGGTTGCACGCATCAATTTCGCACGTGGATCGTAATTTTTATAAACGCGATGCCCGAAACCCATCAATCGAAATGAATCATTTTTATCTTTCGCGCGAGCAATAAATTTGGGAATTTCGGACACGTCGCCAATTTGTTGCAACATATTCAAAACGGCTTCATTTGCGCCACCGTGTGCCGCGCCCCATAAACACGCAATTCCCGCCGTGATACAGGCATACGGATTTGCGCCACTCGAACCCGCTAAACGCACCGTCGATGTTGACGCATTTTGTTCATGGTCGGCGTGTAAAATCAAAATTCTATCTAACGCCCGAACTAAAACAGGATTTGGAATGTAATCATCACAAGGTGTAGCAAACATCATTCGCATGAAGTTTTCAACGTAGCTTAATTTATTATTCGGATACATGAATGGTAATCCGACACTGTATTTGTGACACATGGCGACAATGGTCGGCACTTTTGCAATTAACCGAATCGCACTTAAATCACGGTCTCTTTTAGAGTTAATATCAAGCGCATCATGGTAAAACGCTGATAATGCGCCAACCACACCGACCATAATTGCCATTGGATGCGCGTCGCGGCGGAATCCTTTGAAAAAGTTAGTCAATTGGTCATGAACCATCGTGTGCATAGTGATATTTTGTTCAAACGCGGTTAATTCGTCTGTTGTTGGCAATTCGTTGTACAACAACAAATGGCAAACTTCTAAAAATGTGCCACGTTCAGCAAGTTGTTCAATGGGATAGCCGCGATATAACAAAATGCCTTTTTCGCCGTCAATATAAGTAATATCCGAGGCACAACTGGCGGTCGAATTAAAACCAGGATCAAACGTGAACATTCCTGTTTTTCTGTATAAGGCTTGAACATCGATAACATCAGGTCCGAGTGTTCCATTAAAAACGGGCAACTCACAAATTGGCTGTGAATTTTCATCCACGACGGTAAATGTACGTGTTTGGGTCATGATTCTTCTCGATTAGTTTTACGAATATAAGGGATAACACTTTTCACAGAACGTTATCCCCAAACTTAAAGCTCACTTTTTGAATTAGCGATTCACACCAGCAATGGCTTCTTGTGCCAATTGAGTCACTTTTGCCCAATCTTTATTTTTCACAACATCAGCAGGTGCAAGCCATGAACCGCCACAACAAGCTACATTTGGAAGACTTAAATATTCGTTGTAATTTTTCAACGAAATTCCACCCGTTGGACAGAAAGTCACTTGCGGAATAGGACCTGCAATCGCTTTTAACATGGGAATGCCACCCGCATTTTCAGCGGGAAAAAATTTGAAATGATCCAAACCGTATTCCATGCCAAGCATCAATTCTGACAAACTCGAAATCCCTGGAATTAATGCGATTGAACTTTTCTGCGCGGCTGCCAATAATGTCG
>CANKON010000067.1 GCA_947484105.1 Methylococcaceae bacterium
AAACGCACCAAAACCGATTCAGGCATATCAAGTGGCATAACCCCAGTTGCTGCAGCGAATGCGACTAAACCTGAACCCGCAGGAAATGAAATTCCAATTGGAAAACGTGTGTGTGAATCGCCGCCTGTTCCAACGGTGTCAGGCAATAACATTCGATTTAACCAAGAATGAATAATCCCGTCGCCTGGACGCAATGAAACGCCGCCGCGATTCATAATGAAATCAGGCAAAGTGTGCTGCATTTCAACGTCGATGGGTTTTGGATAGGCGGCGGTGTGACAAAACGATTGCATCACCAAATCGGCTGAAAAACCTAAACACGCTAAATCTTTTAATTCGTCGCGAGTCATAGGTCCTGTCGTATCTTGTGAGCCGACGGTTGTCATTCGTGGTTCGCAATAAGTATTCGGACGCACACCGATTACGCCACACGCTTTGCCGACCATTTTTTGAGCAAGAGTAAAACCTTTTCCGCTGTCTTTTTCATCAACTGGGCGTTTGAATACGGTTGATGGTTCTAAACCTAATGCGATTCGCGCTCTGTCAGTTAAACCGCGTCCGATAATTAACGGAATCCGTCCACCTGCTCGTACTTCGTCTAATAAAACATCGGTTTTTAATTCAAATTTGCAAAGCAATTCGCCGCTATCGTGACGTTTTACTTCGCCTTGATACGGGTAAATATCAATCACGTCGCCCATTGAAAGTTGGCTTACGTCACATTCAAACGGCAATGCGCCAGAATCTTCCATTGTGTTGAAAAAAATTGGCGCTATTTTGCCTCCGATACAAACGCCGCCTTCACGTTTGTTTGGAATGTGCGGAATGTCGTCGCCCATAAACCATAAAACGGAATTCGTTGCCGATTTGCGTGAAGAACCTGTGCCGACCACATCGCCGACGTAAGCAACAGGAAAGCCTTTTTGTTTCAATTCGCTGATTTGCGCTTCGGCATTCGTGATGCCATCGCGCGGCATTTTGAGCATTGCTTTGGCGTGTAACGGAATATCAGGACGTGACCACGCATCGGGCGCAGGCGAGAGGTCGTCTGTGTTGGTTTCGCCTGTAACTTTGAAAACCGTCACAGTTAATTTTTCAGGTGTGGCATTTTTAGTGGTGAACCATTCGGCATCTGCCCACGATTGCAAAACTTGCGCGGCAAATTTATTTCCTGCTTTGGCTTTAATTTCAACATCGTGAAACGCATCGAAAATTAACAATGTATGCGACAACCCTTGTGCAGCGAGTTCACAAATTGCTTCGTTTTTGCTGTCGAGTAAATCAATCAATGGCGCGATATTATAACCGCCAAGCATCGTGCCGAGTAATTCTGTGGCGCGTTCTGAATTTAAAATGAGTGACGAGGTTTCACCGTTTGCAACCGCAGCTAAAAATCCAGCTTTCACATAAGCCGCTTCATCTACACCCGCTGGAATACGGTTTGCGAGTAAATCCAAAATGAAATCGGTTTCAGCAGCAGGGGGATTTTTGAATAATTCGACCAGTTGCGCGGTTTGCGTTGCGTCTAATGGTTTTGGCACAACACCTTGTTCAGCGCGTTCTGCAACGTGTTTTCGATAAATTTCTAACATAAATAATCCTGTAGAGTTTAAAAATGGAAAATGTGAAGTAAGTTTATTTTTTTTAAAGTAAATCGCGTAGAATCCGATAAACCTGCTGAGACTTAATATAGCCTAAATACCAATTCTCATTTTATTCGATTTTATAGCCAAAAGGGCGAGGTTCATCATGAGTACCATTTCTTCTCTTAATAATTCTAACGCTTACATTCCACAGGCTACTAATAAAGTTGCTGGGGAAAGCAGTACGAATCCTGCCACTAATGCGGCAAATCAATCTGCATTTTCATCATATATCAGTGAAGCGTTGGCACAAATTGGCGTAGCTAATCCAACTAGCATTACCGCTCCAGTTGTCAGTGGTGCTGATGAAACAAGCTCACTAGAAGATCAATCGTTATTCGGTTCGTTTGTTAAAGATTTATTTTCAATTTTAAGCAAAAACACTTCAGAACAAGGTTCAACTGTCGTTGATCCGACTGTAGTCAAACAGGGGCAAACTAATTTTCAACAAATTTCGTCACAAGATAATGAAGGTTCTGAACCTTTAGCTGACAATGAAACGACTGAAAGTAGCATTAACAACGAAGCTATCGCTGCTTACACAGGGCAAAATAGTACAACTGTTGGTACTCTCGCAGCTAATTTGCAATCATTGATCAAAAAGTTGAATGACGAAAGTCAAAATACAGACGAGAATAATTCAAGCACAATTCAATCGTTAAAAGATAGTTTTCAAAGTGTTTTAGATGCACAAGGTGCAGGCGAGAATAGTCCATCAACGTTGGGGCGTTTCTTACAAGCGTTAGCGGAAAACCTTCAAGGTCAAAGTCCCCTTGGTATCATTATCAACGCACGAGCGTAATCACTAAAAAATTGCAAAAAAATAGCGCGGCTTTAATTAAAAAGCTGCGCTAATTTCAAAAATTTCCTGCACAAGCTGTTCTTGCTTATTCAATAATTTTACATTTGTCTGCGGATTCATTAACTCGATCACGCAATTCTTTACCTGGTTTGAAATGCGGAACGTGCTTTTTCGCTAATGCAACCGATTCCCCTGTTTTGGGATTTCGCCCAATTCGAGGCGAACGGACGCGCAATGAAAAGCTACCAAATCCTCTAATTTCAATGCGCTCTCCAGCGGCTAACGCTTGATTCATTTGCTCAATAATACATTTAACAGCTAGCTCAACATCTTTTAACGCGAGATGTTTTTGCTGCTTTGTCAGCACATCGATGAGTTCAGATTTTGTCACTTTCGCTCCTGTCAAAAATAAAAAAGGAGACACGACAAGCCGCGTCTCCCTTTCAAATCTTACGATTTTATTTTTCCATTTGTTGCTTGAAAATATCACCTAAAGTCGGTGATGCAACGCTTTGTTGTGCCGAAGCAGAATAATCTTTCGTAGAAACAGTGTGTTCTTTTTCAACGCGAGCATTTTCTTCTTTAGGTTTCATCGACAAACTAATGGTTTTCGATTTTTTATCGATACCAATGAATTTTGCTTCGATGCTGTCACCTTCTTTCAAAATCGTGCGTGCATCTTCGACGCGGTCACGTTGAATTTCAGACGCTCTCAAATAGCCTTCAATACCATCTTCCAATGTGACGGTTGCACCTTTTGCATCTACTTCTTTGATAGTGCCTTTAACTGCACTGCCTTTTTCGTGAGTTGCTAAGAAATTTTGGAATGGGTCTTGCGCTAATTGTTTGATGCCAAGTGAAATGCGTTCACGTTCAGAATCAACCGCTAAAATGATTGTTTCAAGTTCGTCGCCTTTTTTGAAGTCACGAACAGCGGCTTCACCTTCAGCTTCCCACGAAATATCAGACATGTGAACCAAACCATCAATGCCGCCGTCTAAACCAATGAAAATACCGAAATCAGTGATTGATTTGATTTTTCCAGAGATTTTGTCGCCTTTATTGTGTGTTGCCGCGAATTCATCCCAAGGATTTGGTTTGCATTGTTTCATGCCTAATGAAATACGACGACGTTCTTCGTCGATTTCCAAGACCATGATTTCAACTTCGTCGCCCAACTGAACTAAGCGTGATGGATTAACGTTTTTGTTTGTCCAGTCCATTTCTGAAACGTGAACGAGCCCTTCAACGCCTTCTTCGATTTCAACGAAACAGCCGTAATCGGTTAAGTTATTGACTTTACCAAAGACGCGCGTACCAGCTGGGTAGCGGCGTGCGATATTTAACCAAGGATCTTCACCCATTTGTTTCATGCCTAATGAAACGCGGTTTTTGTCTTTGTCATATTTCATGACTTTAACTTTGATTTCTTGACCAATTTCTACACATTCAGACGGATGACGAACACGTCTCCACGCCATGTCGGTAATGTGTAATAAACCATCAACGCCGCCTAAGTCAATGAATGCGCCATAATCGGTTAAGTTTTTAACAACACCCGTCACGATTGCGCCTTCTTCAAGCGTTTTCAATAATTCTTCACGTTCTGCACTGTATTCTTTTTCAACGACGGCACGACGTGATAACACGACGTTATTGCGTTTTTGGTCAATTTTGATGACTTTGAATTCTAAATCACGACCTTCTAAGAAGGTTGTGTCGCGTACTGGACGAACGTCAACCAATGAACCAGGTAAAAATGCGCGTAATGCGCCAACTTCCACAGTGAAACCACCGCGAACTTTGCCGTTGATGCGACCAATGATTGTTGCGTTGTTTTCAAATGCAGTTTCAAGTTCAAACCAGGCTTTGTTTTTCTTCGCTTTATCGCGGGAAAGAAGCGTTGCACCTAAACCATCTTCAAATAAATCCAATGCAACTTCGATTTCGTCGCCAATTGAAACTTCTAATTCGCCGTTAGCATTCAAAAATTGCCATTTCGGAATCACGCCTTCAGATTTTGAATGTGTGCTGACGATAATCATGTCGTTTTCGATGTCGATAACGGTACCGATTAACATTGCACCAGGACTCATTTTGGTCTTGGTTAAACTTTCTTCTAGTAATGCAGCAAAACTTTCGCTCATTTTGTTTCCCAAGATTAGTTTTTACACCAATCTTTTTTGTATAGTAAATAGTTAATAAAAAACCGCAGGTTATCTGCGGCGGTCTGTAAAAAAACGTCCTTAGCGGACTAAACTTAACACTTCTGCAACCACTTCTGAAATGCTCAGGGTTGAAGAATCAATATAAACGGCATCTGCGGCAGGAATTAACGGTGAAATTTGTCGTTCGCTGTCACGCTGATCGCGTTCTTGTATATCGGCAGTTATCGCGGCAAGATTAGCATCAATTCCTTTGAGTTTCAACTGTTTATAGCGTCTTTGCGCTCTTTCTTGTGCGCTTGCGGTTAAAAAAACTTTGAATTTTGCATCAGGAAAAACAACCGTCCCCATATCACGTCCATCAGCAACCAAACCAGGCTCTTGCAGAAAATCATGTTGTTTTTGTAACAATGCGGCACGAATTTGCGGAATTGCGGCAATTTTTGAAGCTGTATTGCCGGTACTTTCTAAACCTAGCAAATCTGTAATGTCATTCCCATTTAATAAAACGGCGCGTTCTTCGCCACATTCAAAATGTAAATCCATTGCCAATGCCGCTTCGACAATATCGTCAATGCTACCGTGTTCAATATCTTTTTCAGTAATTTCAAGAGCTAACGCGCGATAAATCGCGCCACTGTCCAAATAATGCCAACCTAATTGCGCGGCAACTAAACGGCTTACCGTGCCTTTACCTGCGCCACTTGGACCATCTATGGTTAAAACGGTTTCCATTAGTTTTCCTCAGTCGTGAGTTTTAAACCTAAATTTGTCGCAATGTTTTTGAATTCTGGAAAAGACGTGTTCACGTTCGCACAATCTAAAATTTCAATCGGTGCAGTTGCTCGCAAACCAGCGATTGCAAATGCCATTGCAATGCGATGATCGCCATGTGATTCAACTGTTCCGCCGCCAATTTTGCCACCTTGAATAATCATGCCGTCAGGCGTTGGCTTTGCATCTACACCCAAAATTTGCAAACCATCTGCCATGACTTGAATTCTGTCCGATTCTTTAACACGCAATTCTTCCGCGCCTGTTAAACGGGTTTCACCTTCGGCACACGCTGCTGCAATAAATAAAACAGGAAATTCGTCAATCGCCAATGGCACGAGATTTTCAGGAATTTCAATGCCTTTTAATTTGCTTGAAGTTACACGCAAATCAGCAACAGGTTCTCCGCCAACGGTGCGTTCATTCAAAACTTCAATGTTCGCCCCCATCAGTTTCAAAATATCAATCACGCCTGTGCGTGTTGGATTGATGCCAACGTGTTTGAGCAAAACGTTTGAATTTTCAGCAATCGACGCGCCAACCAAGAAAAATGCTGCTGATGAAATATCGCTCGGCACGTCAATGGTCATCGAGGTTAATTTGCCGTCTGCGTTAATGCTTGCTTGATTTCCATTTACTGAAACAGAATAACCAAAACCGCTCAACATTCTTTCCGTGTGGTCACGAGTTGGCGCAGGTTCAGTAACTTTCGTTTCGCCTTGCGCGTACATTCCAGCAAGCAATAAACACGATTTAACTTGTGCGCTTGCCATCGGCATTTCGTAGTTAATACTGCTCAACTGCCCCGATTTACCCGTAATTTCAAGCGGTGCAGTGCCTTTTTCAGTAGTTTTAATGTCTGCGCCCATTTTCGCTAACGGTTCAGTAACACGTTTCATGGGACGTTTTGATAATGATTCGTCACCTGTTAAAACGGAATTAAAATTTTTCCCTGCTAATAAACCGCTTAACAAACGCATCGACGTTCCAGAATTACCTAAATAAAGCGGTGCTTTCGGCGCTTTCAAACCGTGCTTGCCAACACCGTGAATCGTGACGCAACCTTCGTCTTTTCGTTCAATCTCAACGCCCATATCACGAAACGCCTGCAAGGTCGCAAGTGCGTCCTCGGCTTCTAAAAATCCTGTAACGTGCGTTGTGCCTTCTGCTAAAGAACCTAGCATAATCGAACGATGTGAAATCGATTTATCGCCCGCAACACGCGCGTCACCGTTTAATGAACCGCCATTTTGAACGTGAAATGTAATTTTTTTTGTCATTTTGCTTCCTAAATTTTTTATTCTTGTTGTGTAATTCGCATTGATAAATCAATCGCACGAATGTTTTTTGTCAATGCGCCAATCGAAATAAAATCAACGCCCGTTTCAGCCACCGCACGAATCGTTGCTAAATCGATATTTCCCGATGCTTCGAGTTCAACTTTTTTTGCTGTCAAAATTACCGCTTTTTTCAAATCTTCAAGCGAAAAATTATCCAGCATAATTCGGTCAGGTTTTGCGTTTAAGGCTTGTGTCAATTCATCAAAATTTTCGACTTCAACTTCAATGGGAACGCTACTTTGTTCACGGGCAATTTTGACCGCATTCGCAATCGAACCCGCAGCAATGATGTGATTTTCTTTAATTAAAACGCCGTCAAATAAACCGATTCGATGATTGAAACAACCTCCACAACGGACTGCGTATTTTTGCGCGACACGCAAACCTGGAATGGTTTTTCGGGTGTCTAAAATTTTGCAATTTGTACCTTGAATTGCGTCCGCATATTCGCGTGAAATGGTCGCTGTTGCCGACAACGTTTGCAATAAATTTAACGCTGTTCGTTCACCTGTTAATAAATTTCGTGCTGAACCTGTTAGCGTACAAAGTACGCTATTTTCAGCGACTTTTCCGCCTTCATTTGCGTGCCATTTAATCAAAATTTCTGCATCTAAATGCTTAAAAACTGCGTCGAACCAGTCGCGACCACACAAAACCATTGTTTCGCGTGTGACTAATTCGGCGGTAGCTTGCCGATTTTCAGGAATAATTTGGGCTGTAATGTCACCAGTTCCTAAATCTTCTTCTAAAAATGGCAAAATGTTTATCGCGTTTTGCATGATTAAATCTCTATTATCGTTTTTTTAATGTTGAATTTAATCGCGCATTATTATTGATTTATGCGTAACAAACATCAAAAAACATTTAAAATGACAGCATCATGAAATTAGCTTGTTACTTATTTGGATTAAAAATGACTATTGATTATAAAAAAACG
>CANKON010000068.1 GCA_947484105.1 Methylococcaceae bacterium
AAATCGCCTAAAAATGTAAAACCTGAAAAACCGCCCGAAATTCCCGCTTTGTGCAAACAACTTTTGAAAAATTAACCCTTTAGAATGCTTATGAAATTCACAAAAATGCACGGCTTAGGCAATGATTTTGTTGTCGTCGATGCAATCAATCAACGTATCACCTTAACTGCAAAAAAAATCCGTTTTATGGCTGATCGTCATACGGGAATAGGTTTTGACCAGCTTTTAGTTGTCGAGAAAACGTTGCAAAAAAATGCCGATTTCAAATATCGAATTTTTAATGCTGATGGTTCAGAAGTCGGGCAATGTGGCAACGGCGCACGTTGTTTCGCCCGATTTGTGCGTGATAAAAAATTGACTGATAAAAACGAAATTGTCGTTGAAACCAAATCGGGGCAGCTCGTTTTAACGTTTACAGACGACGATTTAATCACCGTCAACATGGGAATTCCCAAACATTTACCTGTTGAAATCCCCATGATTATGGAACAAGAAGCGCGTTTTTATACCGTGAATGTGAATGGCGTGGAAAAGGCTTTTGGCGCGGTTTCTATGGGAAACCCGCACGCTGTTTTGCAAGTAAATGATATTAAAACCGCCCCCGTTGAAACGATTGGTACGGCTCTCGAAAGTCACAAAATTTTCCCTGAACGTGCGAACATTGGTTTTATGCAAGTTGTCGATAAAAATTCGATTAAATTGCGCGTTTTTGAACGCGGAGCGGGTGAAACTCAAGCCTGCGGAAGTGGCGCGTGTGCAGCGGTTGTGATTGGAATTGAACAAAATTTATTAAGCAACGAAGTCAAAGTTGAATTGCCTGGTGGCGAATTAAATATCAGTTGGGCAGGACGTGGCGAACCTGTTTTTATGACGGGGGCGGCAGTGTCTGTATTTGAAGGATTTATTGCGTTATGAGCGAAGAATTGGAAAAATCAGAAAAAAAACCACGCAAACCGCGCGTTATAAAGCCCAAAGAAACCGCCGAAAAAGTCGAAAAAACAAAAGTTGTTAAAGCCCAAAAAACAGCAGAAATCAGTGCGGTACAAGTCGCGAATTATTTAAAATCGCACCCCGATTTTTTTATCGAAAATGTGCAATTGCTTGAACATTTAAGTATTCCACATCCGAGCGGTGTCGCGGTTTCACTGATTTCAAAACAACTTGAATTATTCCGCACACGTTCGCAAGAAATGGAAAATCAGCTGCTTGAATTGATTGAAATTGCACGCGGTAATGACACTGCAATGACGCGAATGCACCAATTAAATTTAGCGTTACACGACGCGCAAACGATTGAAGAAGTTGTGACGAATTTAAATATCGTTTTGACGGAGTATTTCTTGACCGATTTTGTGGCGATTCGCTTAGTTCAAACTGAGCCGCCGACGAATTTACACAACGTTTTTATTTCGCCTGACAGTAAAGATTTAAAACCTTTCGACAACGAATTTCGCACAGGCAGACCGACTTGTGGCAAATTAACATCGACGCAAGCCCGTGTTTTATTTGGTTTTCAAGCTAATGAAATAAAATCTTGTGCAATTATTCCGATGTTATTCACAGATTTAGAAGGCTTACTCGCGATTGGCAGTCGCGACGATAATCGTTTTCATGCCAGCATGGGACATTTATTTTTAACTCAAATGAGCGAAGTGATTGCCACACGCTTAATAACCCTTTTACAACAAGAAAAATAGTTATGTCACTCACAACTTCCTATCTCAAATTATGCTTATTTAAAAGCGATCCAACGACGTTAATGCCAACTCGTGGCTTTTCTTATAACACCATTATTTTTTACATGATTTCAGGAATCATTGTAGAAGGTTTAATCGCCGATTTTGCTGATGGGTCGTTGGAAGTTTCATTGCGTGCGTTGATGGCATTTTCAGCGGTAGCAACGTTTTTAATTTTCCAAGAAAAAAACATTTTATTATTTCAGCGTGTTTTTACCGCCATTTTTGTTTGTGAAAATTTCATTATGACATTGGCGATTTTGTGTGAAGTGTTAGATTTTTGGTTAGTCACCATTCACTACGAATACCACGATGCTGTTGGTATTGGGCTAGCCGTATTTTTAGTGAGCTGGTATTTGGGGATTGTCGCCTATATTTTGCGTCGCTTTTTTGCTTACAGTATTAGCAAAAGTTTAACGTTCGCATTCAGTTATTTCATTTTAACTTACGGCATTCCAATGCTGTTCATGGATATTTAAATCATGCGTTCAGCATTATTTTCAAAGTCACGCTTCAGCATTTTGGGCTTATTTTTACTGATCAATTTGGTCACATTTGCGCTGCTTCGTGTCGCGTTACTCGCTAAACAATGGGTAGATATTGATACGCCGTTTTATCAAATTACTTACGCATTTGGCATGGGTATTATTTACGATGTCGCGTTTTACAGTTATTTTTTAATTCCATTTACGTTGTATTTGCTGTTAATTCCAAACAGTTTGTATCAAAAAAAGTGGCACAAATGGTTTGTGTTTTCAGGATTTTTGCTGAATTTGTATGGGTTATTTTTCTTGATTTTGTCGGAATGGACATTTTGGGATGAATTCGGCGTGCGCTTTAATTTTATTGCGGTCGATTATTTGATTTACACACATGAAGTCGTGCAAAACATCATCGAATCGTATCCGCTGGGCAAATTATTAACCGCGATTTTGATAATTACAATTGCGTGTTTTTGGCTGGTAAAAAGCACGTTAGCCATCACGTTTTACGCAACAGAATCCTTTGCACGTCGAGCCAAAATTGCAGGAATTTTGTTTTTATTGCCCATTTTTAGTTATTTCGCAATTGGCAAAACGACTTACCAGTTTTCCCAAAATACCTATTTAAACGAAGTTGCCGCAAATGGCGCGTATCAATTTTTCTCTGCTTTTCGCAATAATGAACTTGATTATCGCCATTTTTATCGTTTGGGCGATGATGAAACATTATCCGCACAAATCAAAACTGAATTAGGTGCAAATGGCGATGGTTTGTACAACATCAAACGCGAAATAAAAGGGCAAGGCGTAGAAAAACGATTAAATATCGTTTTGATTACAGTTGAAAGTTTAAGTGCGGATTATTTAACGAAATTCGGAAACACTCAAAAAATCACGCCTTTTATGGACGAATGGTTCAAAGAAGGCGCGTTATTCACAAATTTTTATGCTGTTGGCACGCGCACGATTCGTGGGTTAGAAGCGTTGACACTTTCAATTCCGCCAACAGCGGGACAATCGATTGTGAAACGTCCTGATAATGAAAAACTGTTTAATTTGGGTTATGTTTTAGCGCAACGCGGTTATGACACAGCGTTTTTATACGGCGGACGTGGTTATTTCGACAATATGAATGCTTTTTATTCTGGCAACGGTTATCGAATTGTTGATCAAACCGAATTTACCGACGAAGAAATGACATTTAAAAATGCGTGGGGTGTTTCCGATGATGTGATTTTTAATCGAACAATCAAAGAAGCCGATAAAGATTTTGCTGAAAATAAACCGTTTTTCTTTCAAATCATGACGACGACAAATCACCGTCCATACACTTATCCAGAAGGAAAAATTGATATTCCGTCGGGTTCACGAAAAGAAGGCGGCGTGAAATACACCGATTTTGCGATTCGAGAATTTATCAAAACCGCAAAAACGAAACCTTGGTTTGATAATACGATTTTTGTGATGGTTGCGGATCATTGCGCGGGTAGTGCGCGAAAAACCGAATTGCCTGTTGATAAATATCAAATTCCACTATTTATTTACGCACCCAAACACGTTCTTGCCGTTGAAAATAAAACGCTTTCGAGTCAAATTGACGTGGCACCGACCATTTTAGGATTGTTGAATCTGAATTATGAAAGCCAATTTTATGGACAAGATATTTTCAAAATGTCGCCCGAAAAAGGTCGCGCGTTGGTGAGTAATTATCAAAAATTGGGCTTGTTCAAAGACAACAAATTGGTAATTTTATCACCGCAACAAAAAATTTCAGTTGTCGAAGAACCGCTTGGAAAACATCTGGATTTAAAATCGGATTCGCAACCTGATTTAGTTAGCGATGCAATGAGTTATTATCAGTCTGCGGATTATATTTGGACGCATCGATTGAGCCGTTATTAAACATATTTGAAAACGTCAAAGCCGTTTTGAGGTTGACGTTTTCGATGCGTTTAATCTTCGTGCAACAATGAATGTACGCGATAATTAGCTAATTTTTCGCGTCCATTTAAAAAATCCAATTCAACCACAAACGCTAATGCCGCGACCGTTGCGCCGAGTTTTTCAACCAATTCACAACTTGCTTTTGCCGTGCCGCCTGTTGCGAGTAAATCGTCAATTAACAAAACATTGTCGCCCTTTTCAAACGCATCAATATGCACTTCCAACGTCGCGCTGCCATATTCCAAATCGTACGAAACGCTTTGAACGTCGTAGGGCAATTTGCCAGGTTTTCGCAACGGCACAAACGGCAAGCCCATTTCCCACGCCACCAAACTTCCAAAAATAAAACCACGAGCTTCCATTCCCGCAATCACGTTAATGTTGCTGCCTAAAAAGGGTTGCATTAGTTGATGAACGGCGAGTTTTAATGCCGCTGGATCTTTTACAAGCGGCGTAATATCTTTGAAAATAATTCCTTCTTTTGGAAAATCGGGAATATCACGAATTTTGGATTTTAATCTGTTCATTTTTAAAACATTCCTACAAGTTTAAGAAGCATGGCTGTAATTAACGCAATTTGTAAAAAACCTAAACGAATAATTAAAGCTGTTGTATCCGCGCGAGATTTTTCGATTTGAATAGATAGTTTCAGTTCTAACTCTTTCAAATCACGTTTTGTGGCATCTTCTAATTCTTTCAAATCACGTTTTGTGGCAACTTCATCTAATTTGTAATCGTGCCTTGCTTGTTCAACCGCTGCTGTCGCGGTTTTGCTATGCAGATTTGCAATCAATTCAGATTGTTGTTCATTGAATCCAACACTTTTGAGTTCGTTATAAAACTCGTGAATGTTTAAAACAGTCGCGCTCATTGTTTCTCCTTTTCTAATTCAAACGTACACGCGGATCAACCAACGTGTAAGAAATATCCGTCAATAATAGCCCGAAAATATAAAGCACTGAACCTAAAAACACCATTGCCCGCACAATCGCAAAATCTTGGCTACTAATTGCATCAATCGTGTAACTCCCCAAACCTGGAATACTGAAAAAGGATTCCATAATTAAACTTCCCATAAAAAGCAGCGGTAAAATCACAACGACCCCCGTCAAAATCGGAATCATTGCATTGGGCAAAATGTGACGAAACAGCGTTTGCGTTTCAGTCAAACCTTTGGCACGAGCCGTGCGAACATAATCTTTTTCTGCTTCTTCCAAAAACAAAGTTTGATACCAACGCACACCAGATCCAATGCCTGTAAAAACGCCAATCACCACAGGTAAAATCAGAAATTTAATCATCGCCAGCCCATCGTCATAACCAGAAATGGGTACGAGTTTTAACACTTTCGCAATGAAAAATTGCCCACTGATAATGTAAAACAACGACGAAATAGACATCAACATTACACACAAAATAATGCCTGTTTTTTCGATAGCACTGCGTCGAAATAACACCATGAATAATGCTGAAACGATATTTACAACCAAACCTATCAGAAGCGTTGGCAACGCTAACGCTAAACTCGGCATCGCGCGTTCTTGAATATCCGCACCAATATTGCGTCCACTGTCTGACGTGCCGAAATTAAACAACATCAAACCGACGGATTTAGTATAAAAAATCGTTTCGGTGAATTGCTCGCCACCGTCAACATTGGGATTCCATAAAAGCGGTTGGTTGTAACCGTGTTGCTGTTTCCAATTTTGAATGGCTTGCTGAGTGACATGTTTTTGTCCGAGTTGCATTCGCGCCATATCATCAGGGCTGTTGACGATGAAAAACAGCGTAAATGTTAGAACATTTACCGCAAATAATAACGGCAAAGCGTAAAGCAATCGTCTAATAATATAGCCAATCATAAGATTAATCCCTGTCGTAAAATCGGTGAATTCTAACACGCGGCTCAACTTTATCATTTGCGTTAAGGGAGGCTATCACCTAGTATTCACGTCATGATTTTACGAATTCGCCCTTATTTAATTTTTTTACTAGTGTTGTTGCAATTAGCGGCACCGCTAATTCACGCCCATAAAAATAGTGAAGCGAATTGGGGTATGTCAGTACATTTGCCAGAATTTGAACAAGTCAACACGCTGTTAAAACACGCTCCTGAATTTATCGCTCAAACCCATCACGACGGTGAAATTGTTGCCATGAGTACAGGCATCAAAAACGACGCAGTTCAACTTTTACAAACTGAAAACACTGTTTTTATGTTGTTAATTAGTTTGTTTCTGATGGCGAAAGTGACACAAAAACCGTGTGATTTTTCGTTTCAAACCGAACCCATTTCCAATTCGTACTTTTTCAATTTAATTCTTCCTCGCGCTCCGCCACGTTTCTACGCTCGTTAATTGTTACGTCACGCAATGCTGGTATGCTTTGCGTTATTTTTCAAAAACAACGTGGAATTCTCATGTTTTTACCTTTTTTAATCCTATTACTTTTTGCGCCGATTTTCGCGCACGCTGAAAATTTCCCGCGTGTAGAGCATCACGACCCGATGATTGTTGACGCGCAACTTTCATTATCACAACTCGTCGAGTCAACGCTTGAAAAATACCCCGATTCGCAATGGCTGAATGCGTTAGAAAATGAAGCCGCTGCACTCAAACAACGTGGTGACAGTTGGACAGCAGGCGCAGCGATAGCAGGTTTGCGCTATCAAGAAGCAACCAGTGGCACCTTGCATTATTTTGATGGCACAGTTGAAGTTCCTCTTTGGAATTTAGGGCAACGCGATGCAAATCAACGTATTAGTGAAAAAGCGCAATCCGATTCAACGATGCAAGCCGCTCTTACAAAATGGCGTGTCGCAGGGTTAATTCGCGCCGCACTTTGGGATATTTCGTTGCAAGAATTACGGCACGAACAAGCAAAAACAGAATTAACCGCCGCCGAGCAATTGGCACATGATGTGAAACGCCGTGTTGAGGCGGGAGATTTAGCGCAAACCGATGAATTGTTGGCGCAAACCGACGTGTTAAAAAAGCGTTCTGGTATAACGCTTGCCGAAGCTGAGGTCATGCACGCTCGTAAACGCTACAACACCATCACACAAATAGCCAATGTCCCCGCGAATTTTCAAGAAAAACTCTCAACGCAAAAAGAAATTGAGCCAAATCATCCCGCATTACAAGCTGTGAATTCACAAATTGAACGCAAACAATCTGAATTAGACGCATTGCAATTAGTCGGTTCAGGACAAACGAATGTCACTGTCGGCATTAACAGCGATCGCCCAAGTAATCAGGATGCACGCAGTAATAACACCGAAAGTTTCAACATCGGCATCAATGTACCATTCGGCGGACAAGCGCATTTAGCCCCGCAAGTGGCGGCGTTAAATGTCGAA
>CANKON010000069.1 GCA_947484105.1 Methylococcaceae bacterium
CCTGATGAGGCTAATGCTAATTCATTGGCGTATTTTGCATTTTCGCTATTGGTTTGTACGGTTGAAGTCAACTCTTGCATACTCGCGGCAGTTTCTTCCAAACTGGCAGCTTGTTGCTCAGTGCGGTGCGACAAATCATTATTTCCTGCCGCGATTTCTTGAGCAGCCGTGTTAATCGTATCGGTTGCGGCTTTGATTTCACTGACTAATTCTTTTAAATGCTCAACAGTGCCATTCATCGCATCTTTGGCTTCACCAAACGTACCAGGATAATCATTGGTAATTTGCTGTGTTAAATCACCTTCTGCTAAAGCATTTGCAATCCGTAATACATCGTTAAAGCCAACTTCACTGGTTGCCATCAAATCATTTAACTGTGTCAGCATATCTTTGAACATAAATTCAAAGTTATTGGCATTCGCGCGTTTTGAAAAATCACCTTTTGCGCCAGCTGCAGAAAGAATTTGGATTTCTTTACTGATGCTAAGCAATGCCGTTTTCACGGCATCCATTCCAGCTGTAATTTTCGCTTTTTCACCAGGTAATCGACTCATATCACGCGAAAAATCACCTTTTGCATATTGGGTGACCACGTCAACGATTTCCATTTTTACCGTGATATGCGATTTTACTAACGTGTTAATGTCACTTGCCATTTGCGCGTAAGTGCCTTGGAATTTGCTTGCATCCATGTTGTGACTAATTAAGCCATCGGCATGTTTAGTTGAAATTAACTGCTGCTCTGCAACAAAACTGTTAATCGTATTTTGTAAATTTTTCAACGCATAAAGCAAACTACTGTTATCGCGTGGCTGCAACGTAATCGTGCTTGAAAAATTGCCGCCAGAAATTCGACTGACGTGTTTTACTGCGTCGTTAATTTCGCAGCCTAATTGACTCATGATTGAACGTGAAAAACTAAAAGCAATCCACAAACTCACCATAAAACCTAACGATACTAAAACAATCATCAGCATCAATTGATTTTTATACGTTTCATTTGATTCAAACAGTGTTTTTTGTGCAAATTCTTCTTTTATTGCGTTTAATCTTTTAATTTTTGTGTCAATCTCTTTACCTTTCGATTCTTGAGGTTTTCGTATCGCCACAAATTCTGGGGTTTGTGATGTTAAATTTTGTTCAAAAATCATATCCATCATTTGTTTAGTCAAACTTTTCCATTCTGTATTGACAGACTCAAGTTCAGAAATAATTTTTTTGCCTTCTTCGGAGTAAAACAACGCGCTGGCTTCTTTAAAATTTTTTTCGTAGGCAATAACTTTTTCATTTAACTGATTGGCGTAATTCTTTTTATCCTCTGGTGTTTGAGCAATCAATACATCACGCCATCTGCGCCCAACATCTAAACGATTATTTTGAGCTTCTTTGATGTATGACAAACCGAGTAAATCTTTGTTATAAAGTTTATCAACGTAGCTATCAATGGTATTCATGCCCATAATGCCGATGACTGAAATAATTAAGCCAATCAATGAAACGACAAGAAAACTGCCGACAAGTTTTGTATTTAATTTCATATTTTCAAACATTTATTGCTCCTAACATTCTGTACATTGTTTTAGTATCCAAATTTAGTAGCGAAATTACAAAAAATCCCTCTACTTTTCACGTTAACGTTTCATTTTAAAATTACTAACGGTCATTGATAAATTTCGCGCTTGGTCTTCAAGAGCTTCTGCAGCGGCGGCTGCTTCCTCAACTAATGCGGCGTTTTGTTGCGTAACATCGTCCATTGAAGAAATCGCTTGATTCACTTGTTGAATGCCCGAATTTTGTTCAACTGACGCGGAACTAATGGTGTTAATGGTTTTACTGACGTTTTCGATAGAATTCACAATGTCTTCCATTGTTTTGCCTGCTCGTGCAACTAATTGCGTGCCATCTTGCACTTTTTCGACGGAATCATTGATTAAATTTTGAATTTCCCCAGCCGCTGCAGCGGCGCGTTGTGCGAGACTTCGTACTTCGGTTGCAACCACTGCAAAACCACGACCTTGATCGCCAGCACGCGCGGCTTCAACGGCAGCATTTAAAGCGAGGATGTTGGTTTGAAACGCAATGCCATCAATAACCGTAATAATATCGACGATTTTGTGGGACGAATCGTTAATGCCTTCCATTGTTGAAACCACTTGATTGACAACTGCTACACCTTTTCGTGCCAATTCTGAAGACGCACGCGCCAATTTGTTGGCGTGTTTAGCATTTTCGCTATTGGCATGAACCGTTGAAGTCAACTCTTGCATACTTGCGGCAGTTTCTTCCAAACTTGAGGCTTGCTCTTCTGTGCGATGTGATAAATCATTATTTCCCGCCGCAATTTCTTGTGAAGCGGTATTGATTGTGCGGGTTGATTCGGCAATTTCACCAACTAAGGCTTTCAAGTTATCCACCGTGCCATTTAACGCATTTTTCATATTATTAAATGTGCCAGCGGGATAATCAGTGGTAATCGTTTGCGTTAAATCCCCTTTGGCAAGCGCGTTTGACATCGTTAAAATATCTTTAAAGGCTTCATCGCTGGTGGTCATCAACGCATTCAAATTCGTCAGCATTTCTTTGAAAACAAATTCAAAATCATCGGCATGAGCGCGTTTTGAAAAATCGCCGCGTGCGCCAGCCGCTGAAAGCGTTTCGATTTCTTTGCTGATACTAATTAACGCATTTTTAACTGCATCAATGGCTTGCGTAATTTTGGCTTTTTCTTCGGGTAATTTTTCAAAATCGCGTGAAAAATTGCCGCGTGCATATTGCGATACCACCTCAACCACTTGCATTTTTACGTCAATATGCGAATGAACTAATTCATTGATTTCATCTGCGATTTTTTTATAAACACCTGGCAATTTGCTTGAATCAATTCGTTCACTGATAAAACCTTGCGCGTGTTTTTTGGCTAAATCTTCTTGCGATTTAACAAAATTATTTAGTGAATCTTGAATGCGCTGCATTGAATGAAATAACACACTCACAAAATCGTCATTTTCATCAATGATTTTTGAACTTAAATCACCTTGTGCAATGCGTTCGGCAATGTCTGAAACAGTGGCAAGATGCACCAATTCTTTTTTGAACTGCAACGCTAATAACACCAAAATCGCCGCTTCAAATACCACAAAGGCGGCGTGTAAAAAGACAATGCCAAGATCTGCACCATTTCTAAAAATCCACACATCATAATTAGCCGCTTGTAAAAAATTGAAAGCTAAATGATGCACCGCCACTAATCCCGCTGCATAAACAATCACTTGCCAATCTCGATAAGCGAGCAAAAATGCCAAAATAGCGAAAACGCCAAAGTGCATTTCAATTAAACCGTGACTGGCTTGAATATGAATGGCAACGTTAAATACTAAACCTGTGGCAATCGCAATGCGTAAGAAAAGCGAACCAGGCGCGGCTTTCCAAATGATGAATGGCACAACGAAGGCGGGAACAGCTACCAATACCGCCATCCATAATTCACCATAAAAAAAGCCGATACCAATCGAAATCGCAAACAAAACCCCCAACGTAATAATCATAATTTTGTCGGTTTGGGCGCGAATTGGTTTAAGCAAATTTTCTTCGTTAATTTTCATGCTATTTTCTCATTTTTTAAACTAAAGCAATGGGGGGGCGTGGCATCATTCAATGCCATCCAGCTTAGTACTCCTGCGCTATACAAAAACCATACAACAAATAAGATTTTTAAGGCATAAGAACGATGGAATAATTTTTTAATCATTTTGGCAAACGTACCGCTAACACATCGCAGGGCGCATGATGCAAAACATCGTTTGCGGTTGAACCGAGTAATAACGCTAAACCGTGACGACCGTGTGAACCGACGATAATTAAATCGACAGATTCTTTTTCTGCCAAGCCACAAATTTCGTCTTTGGGATTTCCCCAAATTAACCAGCGTTGATTTTCTGGCACATTTAATTCTTCGCCAACATGGTTTAACTGATTTTTTTCAATTTCAAGCAATGCGTGTTCTGTTTCGTAATCTAAAGGAATTATCGTGCCATAATTCATGTCAGGCATGGGAATGTTATCTAAAACGTGAATAATGCTAAGTTTCGCCGCGAATTTGTTTGCCATTTCGGCAGCTTTCAACTTGATATGACCGCTTTCTTCCGAAAAATCGACGGCTAAGAGAATATGTTGATAAAAGGTCATTTTTAAGTTCCTCAAAGTTTTCAGAATAATGCAACCGCAAACCCTAGCAAACCATAAATATCAGGCGTGTTTTGAGTTAATCCTGCTGCGACGTTGGTAAAAATTGCCACTCGTTGCGTTGGTGTCCATTGCCCGCCGCCACCGATTGCAGACGAGGTTAAACCAGCCGCAGTGTTTGTGTAACTGTTCACAAAAACTGCCACATCTTCGGCAACTTCACGTTGAAATGCCCAACTTAAAGCGAGTAGATATTCTTTATTTCCGTTAGCATCGAGCTGGGAATCAAAGCCAACACTGTAATTTAATGCCACATCAAACGGCAAAGAATAATCAAAATTCAATCCCAAAAATGGCAACGTACCGCCTTTAAAAACAGTTTCTGCCCAGGTTGTTTGTGTTCCAAATTCGACCGCAACAGAAGGTAAAAAAATGTCTGAATCTTCATCAATCAAGTGCCATTTAATATCAAACGTTTGTGAATTCATGCCATGCGTTTTGTTTTCGTCATTCACAAACGTGTAACCGTCTGACATTAAACGTAATTCGATGTTATTTGTTAAACCATAACGCAATAAATAACTGACGTTGTATTGTTCAGCAGAATAAGTGCTTTTTGAATTGTAATTGCCGCCTGTTTCAACATAAGCCGAGCCTTGGGGCAAGGTGAAAGAACCGTTTGGAAAATTCGCCATGTCCGCGCCAGGCGATTTAATCGACGGTTCATCAGCATAATTTAATGCTGAATAAAAAAGCATTGCACAAAATAAAGGAAATAAAGGTTTCATCGTAAGCTCTGAAAATTAAAGTATTTCTTTATTTATCGTGCTTACGAGTGAAACCTTTAAAAGCACAGAAAAACTCTCGCGTTTAACCTGCTAATTGTGCGTTAAAAAACGCGACAAATTCTTCTTGCGTCATCGCTTTTTTACTCGCAATCGCCCACAAATCGAAATTTTCTGGTCTATCCATTACGCCAACGGTTGCAAAACCCGCAATACGCAAATCGGCATCTAAGGTTTTTTTCGTAAAGCCGCAACGGTGCGCCATGTATAAATTTCCACGTCCCATGGCAGGGCGATGACCGTATAAAATATCTAACGGTGCAATAGGACCTGCTGGCGAAACATAAGCGGCTTCGGTTAATTTGTCATCGGCAATTAAGGCACAAACCGATTTCAAATCGGGACAAGTAATGACGACAAAACCATCATCTTTTAATACACGCAAAAATTCACCTAACGCAACTGGCACATCGTGAGGATATAAATGTTCAATGTTGTGGCTTGAAAAAACGGCATCCACTGACCCATCAGCAACCGCGCTCATATCAGTCATTGTGCCAACAACATCAGGTTGAACAGATTCATCGATGTCAAAACGGATTTCGTTCCATTCGTCGGTGTTAAAACCTTTTGTTGTTTGATCTTTGCGTTTTGGACCACAGCCAACGTGTAAAAATGATTTCATTGTTTTCTCCTAAGTTATAAAAATTAAAAATGCAGTGTCATTATTTCAAACCGTCAATTATCACAGGCGTTTCTCCATGATTAACGAGATTCCAATTTGCGAGTAAATCGTCTTGATGAATTTCCGTCCACGCTAAAACCAAACGTTCTTGTCGTATCGGCAAATTGCTGTGGCTAATCTCAATTGGATTCAACGTAATTCGTGCTGTTGAACCTTGGAAATCGGCGTGAATATGCGGTTGACTGGTCGATTTTGGAGCACGTTTCATGCGAATGACGATGCCATAAAACAAACTCAAAATGGCAAACTCGCTTTGATTTAAAGTTGTCGAAGTTGTGACTGTTTTGATTTGTTTATTTGGAATACCTTGAGCAATCGCTTTTTCATACAATGCTTCGATGTCACGAACTTGTTGTGGCATATTAAACAAATCACACGTTGAACGACGGGCTTCAATACTGCGGCGTAAATCGGCAACGTGATTGCGATTTTCTGCAAGCCAAACCGCTTTTTCTTCGTAATCGTTTAAGTTGTAAGTAATCAATTCGTCTAAGCCGAGCGAGTGCAACAAACTTCCCGCCATACGCGAGGCAAACGTTTTGCCTGTCAGCGTTAAAATCGGCAAACCCATGAATAACGCATCATTCGCTGTCGTGCCGCCATTAAACGGCGTGGTATCTAAAAACACATCTGCGATTTGATAACGTGCTAAATAATCATGTGGTGTTACGCGCGACGCAAAAATTAACCGTTCTTTTTCAATGCCGTGAGCAATTGCAGTATTTAGCATATTGTCATGCGCCCATTCATTATCGGCGAGTAACCACAACACGCTATTTGGAACACGTTTTAAAATTCGCATCCAGTAAGCAAACATTTCTTCAGTGATTTTGTAATTGTTATTGAATGAACAGAAAACAAACGCATCTTCTGGCAATTCACAACTTGCACGAGTGGGTTTTTCACCAACAGGACGTTTTCTATCCGATACTTGGAAAACGTTTGGCATGTGCAAAACGGTTTCAGAAAAATAGGTTTCTAATTCAGGTGGAATCAAAAATTTATCGCCGATTACATAATCAATGTTTGGCAACGCGGTTGTGCCAGGAAACCCCAAATACGTTACTTGAACAGACGCGGGACGATACGCCAAAATGTTCGGACGCACACCAGACGTTAAACCTTGTAAATCGACAAGCAAATCAATTTCATGTGAATGAATACAATGCGCGGCTTCTTCATCTGTCATGTCTGCAACGCAAATAAATTTGTCCATTCCCGCAATCACACGCGCTCGCAATGCGGAATCATCAGGTGGGGTGAGGCAAAAACCAACGATTTCAAATTTTTCACGGTTATGTAATTCGTACAATTCAACGGTCAAAAGTGAAACGGCGTGAGTTCTAAAATCGGATGACAAATAACCAATCCGAATTTTATCGTGTTTGTAAGATGCCTGATTTTCGACTAATTGCGGTAAATTTTTGGCGACTTTTTCTTCAACAAAATCTTGTGAATTTTTCAATTGTTCTTGTGGATCATTGGATGCACTAAGCATTGCCAATGCTGACGTTCCCTGGATTAACGCCGCTTTTGAAACGCCAATCACCGATTTATAAACAGGCCATTCGCATTGTTTTTGACGCAAATGTACCCAATGCGAAATGACTTTCGGTTGGTCAGGATTAAGCAATAAACTTTGCGTTAAAAATTGTTCAGATTCTTGAAATTGC
>CANKON010000070.1 GCA_947484105.1 Methylococcaceae bacterium
CATTACGGTTTGCCATGCGTTGTTTGTATCAATCATTTTACGTTCGACACCGAAGCCGAAATTGCGTTGTTACAACAAAAATGTGCGGCTTTGGGCGCGAAATGTGTGGTTTCTAAACATTGGGCAAATGGTGGCGCCGGAGCTGAAGATTTAGCGAATGCAGTGGCTGAAATCGTCGATAATCGTGAACCTGAATTCACATTCGTTTATGACGAAAATTTAAGTTTGTGGGAAAAAATCGAAGCGATTGCCACAAAACTTTATGGTGCGGGCAGTGTTACCGCCAGCGCGAAAGTGAAATCACAACTCGCCGCATGGAACACAGATTACGGCACATTCCCGATTTGTATGGCGAAAACCCAAATGTCATTCTCAACCAATCCCGCTTTGAAAGGCGCACCGTCTGGTCACACCATTGAAATTCGCGACGTGCGTTTAGCGAATGGTGCAGGATTTGTTGTCGCGATTGCAGGTGACATGATGACTATGCCAGGGTTACCAAAAATTCCCGCCGCTGAACGCATCGACATTGATGATAACGGTAAAATTACAGGCTTATTTTGAGCTACAATGACGAAAACATTCCGAAACAACATTTTTATATTTTCAAGGTAAAAAATTATGGCAGATAAAAAATTTAGATTAGTCACCCGAAGCGATTTCGACGGGTTGATTTGTGCGGTACTTTTGAAAGAAATGGATTTGATTGAAGAAATCAAATTTGTTCATCCGAAAGATATGCAAGACGAACTTATTGAAATCAGTGACAACGATATTACGACGAATCTGCCGTATGTGAAAGGTGTGAATTTGGCATTCGATCACCATTTGAGCGAGACGATTCGTAATCAAAAAGCAGATAATCACATTATCGATCCAGAAGCTCCATCAGCGGCTCGCGTAGTTTATGATTACTACGGTGGCGCAGCACGTTTCCCTGCACATTGGAACGAAATGATGGAAGCCGTTGATAAAAGCGATGCGGCACAATTTAATCGTGATGAAATTTTGAATCCAGATGGTTGGGTTTTAATGAATTTCTTAATGGATGCACGCACAGGTTTAGGGCGTTTCCGTGATTTCACGGTATCAAATTATCAATTGATGATGGACTTAATTGATTGCTGCAAAGACCATTCAATTAGTGAAATTTTAGAATTACCTGATGTGCAAGAACGTGTAAAACTTTTCAAAGAACACGAACAAGCGGCAAAAGAACAAATTACGCGCTGCACAACGGTTTATGGCAATTTAGCAGTTTTAGATTTACGCAAGGAAGAAACCATTTACGCCGTGAACCGTTTCATGATTTACGCGCTTTACCCAGAATGCAACATCTCAATCCATGTTATGTGGGGCGTGAAACAACAAAATACCGTTTTTGCTATTGGAAAATCGATTTTGAATCGCACATCCAAAACCAATGTTGGCGAATTATGTTTGAGTTACAACGGGGGCGGTCACATGAATGCTGGAACGTGCCAAGTTGCAAATGAAATTTGTGAAAAAGATTTGAAAGACATTATTGCTAAAATCAACGCAGACGGCTAATCGTTCGTGTTTTCAACTTTTCCAAGCGGCGTATTGTTTTCACAATGCGCCGTTTTTTTTATTCTAGGTGATTGGTTCATGAAAAATTTTTTATCTTTGTTGGTATTTTTACCCGTTGCGAGTTTTGCCACGCCTCAAATTGCTGAACACGTTTTATCGAATGGTTTAAAAGTTTTGGTTCAAGAAGACCACCGTTCGCCTGTTGTTGTTTCACAAGTTTGGTATAAAGTTGGTTCAAGTTACGAACCTAACGGCATTACGGGCATTTCACACATGCTTGAACACACGATGTTTAAAGGCACGGACAAACATCCCGCAGGTGAATTTTCACGCATCATTGCAGAAAACGGCGGCGAAGAAAATGCGTTCACAGGGCAAGATTACACGGCGTATTTTCAAACGATGGCAGCCTCAAAATTAGCAGTAAGTTTTGAACTTGAAGCCGACCGAATGCGTTATTTGCACATTTTGCCTGAAGAATTAAAAAAAGAATTGGAGGTTGTGACCGAAGAACGTCGAATGCGTACAGAAGATAATCCACAAGCAAAAATGGCTGAACAATTTGCCGCGATGGCTTATACAAGCAGCCCGTATAAAAATCCAATTATCGGTTGGCAAACCGATATTGCCGCTTATACCGCACCCGATTTGCAAGCGTGGTATCAACGTTGGTATGCGCCGAATAATGCAACGCTTGTGGTTGTGGGTGATGTGAAAACGGCGGATGTTTTTGTTCTTGCTCAACAGTATTTTGGGGCTTTAAAAACCAGTGAAATTTTGCCGCTCAAACCACAAACTGAAGCTCCGCAAATTGGCGTGCGAAAAATGATTGTGAAAGCCACTGCAAAATTACCGTCAGTTTTATTGGGTTATCACGTTCCGACCTTGAAAACAGCCAAAGATGAATCCGAAGCTTACGCCCTGGAAGTATTGGCAGGTGTTTTAGATGGTGGCAGCAGTGCGCGTTTAAGCAGTTCGTTAATTCGCGGCAAGCAAATCGCTGTCGAAGCTAATGCAGGTTATAACTTAACGTCACGACTCGACGATTTATTCGAACTCGAAGGCACACCCGCTGAAGGTAAAACGGTTTGGGATGTCGAAGCGGCATTGAAACAAGAAATCTCACAACTTCAAACTAAACTCGTTGAGCCTAGCGAATTACAACGCATCAAAGCGCAAGTTTTAGCGGGTGAAGTTTATCAACGTGATTCAAATTTTTATCAAGCAATGCAATTGGGAATGCTTGAAACAGTCGGTTTAGGTTGGCAAAAAGAAGCTGAATATGTTGGTAAAATCAATCAAGTCACCGCTGAACAAGTGCGAAATGTGGCGCGAAAATATCTGATTGATGACCATTTGAATATCGCTTATTTAGAACCCCAAAAAATTAACACGGTGAAGAAATGAAATTCGTAAATTCACACAAAAGCATGATCGGGTTGAAAATTTACGTTCGGAAATTAGCTGTAGTAAAATCAGCCAATCTAAACTTAAGATCCGTAAATGATTCCACCTTTAAAAAACCAATATGACAACTATAACCATTAAAAAACTCAATGCTTCCGATGCAACGTTTAACGCGCAATTAAACGATTTATTGGCATGGAATGAAAACGACGATTTAGACATTCACCAGCGCGTTTTGAGCATTATTTCTGACGTTCGCAAACGTGGAGATGAAGCAGTCATTGAATACACCAATCGTTTTGACCGTTGCCATGTTTCGGCGGCAAGTGAATTGGAAATCCCAAAAGAAAAATTAAAAGCTGCTTGGGAGAATTTACATGAGGAACAAGCTCAGGCTTTGGAACAAGCCGCCTTACGAATTCGTGTTTACGCGGAAAAACAAAAAATGGAATCGTGGCAATACACTGAAGCTGATGGCACTGTTTTAGGACAAAAAGTAACGCCGTTAGACCGTGTTGGTTTATACGTTCCAGGTGGAAAAGCGGCTTATCCGTCTTCAGTTTTAATGAATGCAATTCCTGCAAAAGTCGCAGGCGTTCCCGAATTGATTATGGTTGTGCCAACGCCAAACGGTGAAACGAATGAATTGGTTTTAGCGGCAGCATATTTAGCAGGCGTTGATAGAGCCTTTGCAATCGGTGGCGCACAAGCCGTTGCCGCGTTGGCTTACGGCACGCAAACGATTCCACCTGTTGCAAAAATAGTTGGACCTGGAAATATCTACGTTGCAACAGCAAAAAAATTAGTTTTCGGTCAAGTTGGCATTGACATGATTGCGGGACCTTCGGAAATTCTGATTATTTGCGACGGTAAAACTAATCCAGATTGGATTGCAATGGATTTATTTTCGCAAGCCGAACATGATGAAGACGCGCAATCTATTTTGATTAGTGACGATGCGACCTATTTAGAAGCGGTTGAAGCGAGCATTAACAAATTATTGCCGACAATGGAACGTGCTGAAATTATCCGCACCTCACTCACAAATCGCGGCGCGTTGATTTTAGTTTCAAATTTAGCACAAGCCGCAGAGGTTGCGAACATTATCGCACCTGAACATTTGGAATTATCAGTCGAAAATCCTGAAAAATTATGTGAACAAATCCGTCATGCGGGCGCGATTTTTATGGGACGGTATACCGCTGAAGCATTGGGCGATTATTGTGCTGGTCCTAATCATGTTTTACCAACGTCAAGCACAGCCCGTTTTTCGTCGCCACTCGGTGTTTATGATTTTCAAAAACGGTCAAGTTTAATCAATTGTTCAGCAGACGGCGCAAATACGTTGGGTAAAATAGCTTCTGTTTTAGCGCGAGGTGAAAGTTTAACGGCGCACGCGCAATCGGCAGAATATCGTTTGAAATAATGCCGTTTTAAGATTTTGGGGCAATACAATCACAAAGTACAATTTTCGATGGAGCGGTCAAAATTCACTTTGTTGCGAACAAGAAAAATTAGGATTTTCTATTTAGACAGATTTATCAGTTAGAATACGAATTTCCTACTTAACTACTCAGGTGTTTATGATGACAACTCCCATTATTTTTAGCGACAGTGCCGCAAACAAAGTTCATGAATTGATTGAAGAAGAAGGCAACGACCAGTTGAAATTGCGTGTTTATGTTTCAGGCGGCGGTTGTTCAGGTTTTCAGTACGGTTTTACATTCGATGAAGAAGTGAATGAAGACGATACTCAAGTCGAAAAAAATGGTGTCACCGTGTTAATTGATTCAACCAGCATCGGTTATTTAGCAGGTGCAGAAATTGATTATAAAGACGATTTAAACGGCGCACAGTTTGTGATTCGCAATCCCAATGCTACAACAACTTGCGGTTGTGGTTCGTCATTTTCGGCTTAAATAAATCATGGTAAATATCCAAGCAATTCGTGGGATGCACGACATCCTGCCTGAACAAACGCCTTTGTGGCAATACGCAGAAAAAATCATCCGTGATGTTTTAGGCAGTTACGGCTATAGCGAAATTCGTCTACCTGCCGTTGAAAAAACGGAACTTTTCAAACGTTCAATTGGTGAAGTCACTGACATTGTCGAAAAAGAAATGTACACCTTTGAAGATCGTAACGGCGATTCGCTGACGTTACGTCCCGAAGGCACAGCAGGCTGTTTGCGTGCGTGTTTAGAACATGGTTTGTTGCATAATCAAGTGCATCGGCTTTGGTATTATGGTGCGATGTACCGTCACGAACGCCCGCAAAAGGGACGTTATCGCCAGTTTTATCAACTCGGCGTTGAAACGTATGGCATGGCAAGTGCCGATATTGATGCCGAATTATTACTTTTAACTGACCGACTTTGGAAACGCTTAGGCATTCGTGAAAAAGTACGTTTGCAACTCAATTCACTTGGTAAAATTGCAGAGCGTTTAGTTTATCGAGATGCGTTAGTTGCCTATTTTGAACAGCATTTAGAGGTTTTAGACGAAGACAGTTTGCGCCGTTTAAAAACTAATCCGCTTAGAATTTTAGACACCAAAAACCCCGCAATGGCAGATGTTGTTAAAAATGCGCCTGAATTGATGGCTTATTTAGGGGATGATTCAAAACAACATTTTCAAACAATTTTAGACACGCTCACTGATTTAGGTGTGAGTTTTGAAATCAACACTCGATTAGTGCGTGGTTTGGATTATTACAGCAAAACCGTTTTTGAATGGGTCACAAACGAACTCGGTTCACAAGGCACCATTTGCGCGGGTGGACGTTACGATGGATTGATTGAACAACTCGGCGGCAAAGCGAATTTCGCTGTCGGTTTTGCAATGGGTATGGAACGGTTACTGTTGTTGCTTGAAACGCTGGATTTGAAAATCGAAAATAACGTTGATGTGTATTTGATTCGTGTCGGTGAACAAGCTGAAAAAATTGGTTTACGTTTAGCTGAACAATTACGAACTGAAATTCCAACATTGCGTGTACAAATCGATTGTGCGGGCGGAAGTATCAAAAGCCAATTCAAAAAAGCCGATAAAAGTGGCGCAAAATTCGCGTTGATTTTAGGTGAAGATGAGGCAGCGCGAGGTGAAATTGGTTTGAAATCGTTGCGTGATTCGCAATTTGAACAACAAACGTTAGCACTGAATGATGTCGTTAAATTTTTGAGTAATTGAGATTGTGTCAGATTACGAAATTGAAATTTTAGGGTATGTTGCGGCGACGTTGACGACGGTGTCTTTTTTACCGCAAGCCATTTTAACCATTCGGACTCGTGATACAGATGGACTTTCGCTTTCAATGTACAGCACTTTTACGTTAGGCGTTTTAGGTTGGTTAATTTACGGAATCCTTCTGAAAAACAACGTGATTGTGATTGCGAATAGCGTCACGTTGTTTTTAGCGACATTGATTTTGAGTTTTAAAATTTACAACACATTTTGCAAAAAGAAAATTTAAACCAGGCAGTCGCCTCATGATGCTCATTTTCTAATCATTGATGCAGTGCCACGTTGATTGAACCGTTACCATAGGTGATATACGCTGGACGGGGGCAATCGAATCTCGAATCGCTTGAAGCAAAACAACGTCATCCAATGAATGTTTAAAATCAGATTCTCGCAAATAAGAGCCATTGAGATTTTTTATTTCTTCAACCAAGTCGCATTGAAACCAAACTTCGGCTTGAGATTCACTGTCGCGGTGCGTGTAGATGTTTTTGCCTTCGATGATTGAAAAATTAAACGAAATAACGCGAACCCGAAATTTTACGACTCGTTGAAATACAACGCCTTCTACTTGATGCTCAGAATAATAAATGTACATCCAAAACGGGGCATTTTTTTCTGTAGGAAGCGTACTCGGCTTCATTTTTAAAAAAGGAAAAACAAATGTTGCCTCGCCAGAAGATTTCCATTTTTCAAGAGCTTTCTCAAACCAATAGGGTTTAGACGGATAAAAATAGGAATTCATAAACAAACCTCCAATAAAAAAGCCCTGTAACCTTAACGTTGCAGGGCTTTCTAGTTTAAAAAAACGATTAGCTTAAAGCATTGTTTTTAAATCAAGAACCGCTTTGTGTGCATTACGTAATTCTTGTTCAGCTTGTTGCGTTGCACCTTCTTTTACATGGTTACGCGCTGCTTTAATCATGTTGTTAGCTTTTGTACTTGCAC
>CANKON010000071.1 GCA_947484105.1 Methylococcaceae bacterium
AACACTTTTGCTCCATATCAAATGCCAACATGATAGAAGGACTGTTATCAATAATGGATTGATATAAGGATTTTTCATAATCGTGTTCACGTTCTGCACTGCGGTCAACTAATAAGACTAAGATATGATTTTCTAAATGGTACTCTTTAGACAATTTAATAAAATGCCCGTCCAAAAAGCTAAAAATGCCTTTTGAGTTGTCAGTAGGTTTAATATCTGTAATGACGTTGACTCTATTCGTTTTATTTTTCTCAAATAAAATTTCGCCTACTCGCATCCTGTCAAATTCATCAATTAAGCGATAAAACGAATGGTTTTCTAGTTTATTGGCTGACGGAAAACCAAATAAATAGACCGCTTCATTATTTGCTTGAACAATCACGCCGCTATTATTCAAAATACACGCCGCAATCGGTAAGGATTGAAATAGCAATTGATATTGCGATAAGGCTCTTTTAGTTTGAGATTGTGAATCGGCGAGTTCTTCATTTTGCAATTCTAATTCAGCACGATAGATAGAAAGTTCTTCAATCACTTTTTCAATGTCATTGAAAACCTCATCATGTGACAAATTGCTTAACAAAATTTCACCATTTTGCAATGCTTTCTCAGCGCGTTCACGCAAAAAAGAAAGACGCTCATTTTTAATCATTGTGAATCCTCTAAGTTGTTTTCGTTATCGTTAATGTACCAAGTTGAAATGTTAATGTGACTGATGACTGCCCCGTAGCTGCTGTCACCGTTATTAATCGGTGCAACATTCATCACGAACCAGCGTTTTTCTGTCGGTGAATGACAGGGGTATTCGAGCGTAAATAAAGACGAACTTCCTTCTAAAATACTTTTCACACCACGAAAAGCCTTTGTTGCAAAATCATCAACACAACAACCCGCTTGCGATTGGCAAGCGGTTAAATAATTTTGTCCAATGCCTGTACTCGAGCAATTTGGATCACCATTCGCTTTAGCAAAGCGGTTCCATGCTTGATTGACTAAGACAATCGTGCCTTCATGATTGACTACGGTAATATGTTCAGGCAATGCGTCAATAATGGATTGCAAGCGTTGTAAATCATGGAATGCAGTAGTATCAACAAAACTAGCAACAGCCCCATGTTTTGTACTGGAAGGAATGGAATAAGGTAAAATTCGCATTAAAAAAATAGAACCGTCGTGTGAGGTAATTTCTTTTTCAGTCATGCGACCTAACAATAGCGTTTTTTCAATATCCTCAATCAAATGCGAATAATTAAGCGTGTGAGCAAAATCATCTAATCGTCTGCCAATATCGGAACTGCGTATTTTGAAAATTCCTATGGCATCTTGGCTAAATCGCGTTAAACATAAATCTTCATCAACAAAAATCGTCGCCACACCTGAGGCTTTTGCCATACTGTCTAAATCGGCATTTAATTGGCTCAAAATAATAGCTTTTTCTTGATACTCAGAATTGACGGTATTTAACTCTTCATTCACGGATTGCAATTCTTCATTTGAACTTTGCAATTCTTCATTTGAAGCCATTAACTCTTCATTGGTTGCTTGTAACTCTTCGTTGGAGGTTTCTAATTCTTCAATAGTCGATTGCAAACTTTCACGATTAGCCGCTAATTCATGCTCTAAAATTCCAATTCGTTCAATGGTTTCTGTTGACACATCAAACGATTGTGCTTCATCACTGTGTACATTTTTTTCTGACACTTTTTCAAAACAAAGCAATAAGTATTTTTCTGTATTGTTTGGGAAAAGAGGGCGTGCGCTTAACCGAATTAACAATCTGGTATTGTCCGAATCGGTTAAATGAATGACGTCAGACACAAGCGTGACATCACTTTTTGCGGCTTTGTTTAATAACGCTGACGCAATCGGCATCAATTTAGGTGGGAGTGTTCGATTTAAATTCAAACTTGCCGACCCTTCACGCAATGAAATATACGGTCTTAAATCACCAAAAAGATGAATCACATCATAATTGCTATTAACCACCACAGCGGGCGGCGCATAACTAGAAAGTAAAGCCGCCGAGGCTGTTTCAACTGTTACCGCTTCTGTGATTTTAGCTTTATTGGATAAAAACGTTTTCTTGCTGACGTGTTGTTGATAAGCACCAGACACATTTTTGAACATTTCATACGAATGGGTTTGTGTGCGGTTAATGCGTTGAAATAGCTTATGTTTAGCATTGATAGTTTTAAAATTATCACACGATGCTTGGAGCGTTTCGCTTGAACCTAAAAATAAAAAACCTTGTTCATTGACAGCATATTGCAAACGATAAAGAGCTTGTTCTTGGGCAACATTTTTAAAATAAATTAATGTGTTTCGACAAACGACCAAATCCATTTTTGTAAAAGGCGGGTCACTCAGTAAATTATGACGTGCAAAAACAATCAATTGACGTAACTCATTTTTAACGACAAATTTTTCACCGCGTATATCAAAAAAACGTTCCAAACGCTGCGGACTTAATTCGGCGCTCACAGATTGTGCATAACTACCAATCGCTGCAAAATCAACGTTTTGTTGATTGACATCCGTCGCAAAAATTTTTAACGGTAGCCAACAACCTTGTTTATTAAATTCTTCAATAAACAACATTCCCAACGTGTACGCTTCTTCACCTGTTGAACAACCTGCTGACCATATTCGGATGGTGTCTTTCGTTTTTTGTTTTTCTCTAACCAATTCAGAAATGGTGCATTTTTCAAGCGTATTAAAATACTCGGCATCTCTAAAAAAGCTGGTGACTGAAATCAAAAAATCTTGTCTTAACGTCACGATTTCATCGTGATTGTTTTCAAGTAACTTGAAATATTCTTTTAAACTCGATACGCGACAAACCTGCATTCTGCGGTCGATTCGGCGCAAAATGGTGGACGATTTATATTCTTTAAAATCAATGCCACACGTTTGTTCAATTAACTGCAAAATCGCTTCTAAAACTTCCTCGTTAGACAACGTCAAATTAGGAGCATCAATTTTAAATTTTAGCTTAGGTTCTGTACCCCTATGTTTAATATAAGCAACAATACAGGTTGCTAATTCTTCAGGCGGTAAAATGGCATCAACCAGTCCTGTTGCAATAAAACTTTTTGGCATTCCATCAAAACTTGCGGAGACAGGGTCTTGAGCAAGTAAAAAGCCACCTTGTGAATTGATAGCTGCTGCGCCTCTTGTACCATCTGAACCTGTACCAGATAGCACAATTCCAATAGCGCGTTCGCCATATTTTTCCGCTAACGAAGTAAAAAATATATCAATGGGTAATGTTAAACCGCGTGGTGCTTTGGGTGTTAAATGTAAAAAACCCTCGCCCATGTGCATAACTGATGCAGGCGAAATTAAATAAACATGATTGGCTTCGATAGGCGTATCTTTTTCAACCATTGTTACAGGCATTTTGGTATGACGAGAAAGCAGGTTTTCCATCATACTTTTATGGTCTGGTGAAAGATGTTGAATCACGACAAATGCCGCGCCAACATCAACGGGACAAACATCAAAAAATTTTTCTAATGCGTCTAGTCCACCTGCTGACGCACCAATGCCAACAACGTAACCCGAAAAAGGGTGTATTTGTAAAATAGAATTAGATTCCTTCATTATTTGCTATTGCTTTTTTTGTTGTCTGAGGTTTTAAAACGTTAACGACAGCGGTGTGTAATTCCGTCAATGTAAAAGGTTTTTTCAATACATGTTTAACACCAAGTAAGTGAGAAAAATTTTGATCTGAAGCGGCGGAGATAAAAAATAAGTTGCCTGTAATGGCAATGATGGGCATGGCGGAATTCAATTCAAAAATTTCATCAATCACTTCAATGCCATCTTTTTCGGGCATCATAATGTCGGTAATCACTAAATCGACTTTTTGTGATTTGATAATTTCAATTGCCTCTGTGCCTTTTTCGGTTGCGATAACGTTGTAATGTTCTTGACGCAAGGTTTTAGCAATCAATCTGAGCAAGTCTTCGTCGTCCTCGACTACTAAAATCGTTTCTTTTTTTACCAAATACTCTAATCGCCATTCTTTAACCATTTCAACTAGATACATAGGGCTAAAAGGTTTAGTGATGTATTTATCTGCTCCGATTGAAAGTCCATATTCTTTATCAGATTGCAATGTTTTAGCGGTCAGTATCACGACAAAGCAGTCCTTAAACGCGCTTGACGATTTAACAAATTCACAAACGCCAAAACCATCAATATCACCAGGCATCATAATGTCTAAAAAAACAATGTGTGGACGTTCCTGACGGATGATATTTAGTGCTTCTGAACCTGTTCGAGCCATTAAAATTTCACAATTTGTGATAACGTTAAACGTCGTTTTTAAAAGATGTCTGAGTTCCAGATTATCATCGACAATCAATATCTTTAATGTTTGTTCAGTCATGATTATTTGCTCATAGTAAGTTGATGTTGCATGGCATATTGAATAATTTCGGCAGTACTTTCCATGCCCATTTTTTCCATAATTCGCATTTTAAATGTGCTGGCTGTTTTCACGCTACGCGATATTTCATCTGCGATGTCGGAAATACGTTTACCTTTTGATAATTCTAAAAATACTTGAAATTCACGATTACTTAACTTTTTGTGCGGTAATTCGCTATCGTCTGGTTTAGCAAATGAAAATAGTAGTTTTTCGGTCATCACAGCACTTAAAAATTGTCCGCCGTTAGCCACTTTGCGAATAGCAATCACCAATTCTTCAGGCGCACTGTCTTTATTTAAATAGCCATTTGCACCGTAACGAAGCATTTGAAGCGCGTATTGTTCTTCTGGATACATGCTTAAAATTAAAATCGGTAAATTCGGATAACCTGCTTTAATGGATTTGATTAAATCCAAGATGTTTTTTCCTGGCATGGATATATCAAGCAGTATTACGTCAACATCTTTATTGATAACCGATAATGCTTCATCACCGTTTGCTGCTTCGTGTATCACTTTCATGTCTGGCACTTCAGCAATAATTTGTTTAAGACCTCTTCTTAAAATCGCATGGTCATCCACAATAAATAAGTTAATCACACTCTTTCTCCAGCATTTTGATTAGGAATTTTGAATAAAATGATAGTGCCTTTATTGGGTTCGCTAAATAATGAAATTTCTCCACCACAAAAATAAACACGTTCATACATTCCTTGAATACCATAGCGGTTTAGTTCATTCATTTCTGTTTTACTCATCCCTACACCGTTATCTTTAATTTTGACGACTAGCGTGTGATTAGATTTACAGCGTAAATCAACACTCACTACCGTTGCTTTAGAATGTTTTATGATATTGCTGAGTGCTTCTTGAATAATTCTAAAAACGGTAATGTTAGATTTTGAATCTAAATTAATTTCTTCATCTGTGATGTGTAATGTGCAAACAATCTGATGTGATTGCTCACTAAACTTATTGATTTGCCATTCAATCGCTGCTTTTAATCCTAAGTGTTCCAAAATACTAGGACGTAATTCTGTAATTAAATTGCGTGTCGTTTTAATTGCTTGATTAACGTATTCAAGAACGGTATCTGCTTTTTCTTTACATTCTTTCGGAATATCTGTTGGTAGTTTTTTGATTAGCCAATACAAATCCATTTTTAGAATAGTGAGCATACTGCCTAATTCATCATGAATTTCTTGTGCAATTTGAGTACGTTCTTTTTCTCTAATTTCTTCTATGTGGTGTGACAATTCCCTGAGTCGCCTTTCTTTTTGCAAGTGACGAAATTCACAATCTTTACTTTGAGTTAAATCCGTTATTAACAAATAAATGACTTTTCCAAGACTATCTTCAAACTCAACGGCTGAAATACGCACCTCAATAAATTGATGATTGAGTAAATAAATTTCACCTTGATAAATATCAGAAAAATCATGTTCGGACTGTTTTATCCAGTGACATAAATTTTCTGAAAAAAACTCTTCAAGCGGTTTATGAAACATATTTTTACTGTCTGGAACTTGCCAAATTTGACAGGCAGCGCGATTAAGCAGTTCTAATTGATTTTCTCGAATCATCAGCGTTGCAATAGGGGAACGCTCAAACAGCATCTGTTGATGTTTTAAACTATCCAAAAGTTGAATAGTTTCTGCTCTTGTTTGTTTTGTTTTTTTCGTTGTCATTCAGTTGAATTTATATGTATGTAATTCAAAAATTGAAAATTATCGAGTCGTTTGTTATGTGTACATTCTAATAATTAGAAATCTGCTGTGAATCAGACAAAGTCTGATTTTTTTGTAGGATAATTCCTACAAAATAACGATAAAGTGTTTGAAGTTTGAAAAACGAGCTTTTTTTGTTGGCAAAAAGGACAAGTTGAAAATCAAGTGCGTAATATCCGTGAATGGTTATTTACGCCCATGGCAAAGTTCAACAATTTTGAAGAATTAAATGCTCTTTGTTAGCTATGCACTGCAACGTTTATTAAATTCTTCGAGTTAGCAGAACGAAACATTCCACACAAACGGAATTTTTCGTTCAAGAACAGCCGCGGTTAAATAAAATCACGGCTGAATTTGATGGTTACGTCGAAAAATCGATTCGAGTTTCAACTTGTCTGATTCGTATTGGCCACCACAAGCAGATTGTAGTCGTTATGATCAATTACGGAGTGTGGCAGCATGAGCATAAATTATCATCAGGAGCTGAAAAATCTCAATCTTATCAGGAAAATTATGCTCATATTTCTTGATTTCTAACACGGTATCTTTTTATTTTGTAAAACTTACAACGCGCTAATTTTAACGTATTGCGCTTGTAAATTCCCCAACGTCGATTGCAATTCTCCCAAACGAGCTCGTTCTTTTTCAAGAACAGCTGCGGGAGCTTTTTCAACAAACGATGGATTACTCAATTTCACGTCAATGCGCTCTAATTCTGTTTGAATTTTCAAAATTTCTTTATCCAAACGCGCCAACTCAGCGGTTTTATCAATCAAGCCTGCCATCGGAATCAAAATCTGCATTTCACCCACAATTGCCATTGCCGATTCAGGTGCCATGTCATCTGCATTCAGCCACGTCATCGTTTCTAAACGCGCCAATCGGTTCAAATAAATACGATT
>CANKON010000072.1 GCA_947484105.1 Methylococcaceae bacterium
CCATTGTTTACGCTAGAAATACGCAGCCCGTTTTGGCATGGGATGTTGAAGCGATTGGTATTGCACCAGATCAAACCCCAGTTGAGATGCACGTTATTGTTAACGCTACCAACACAGAAAAACTTGACAGTTGGAATGATATTCAAAATGAAGGGTCTGGAATTGGTTTTTTTAATGGCTTAGTTCCTCTCAAGACTACTTTCATTAGTAGTAGTTCGTATAATTTGAAAGATCCTACTCGAGGTGGTCAATACACACTCGACATGCAAAACAGAACTAATATTAATAGAGCATCTGATTTCTATGATTTAGATGATAAGTGGGGTGATGGAACTGTAGCAAATCGTCAAACCGTCGCCGTAGATGCTCAATATGGCACTGCTGTGACGTGGGATTATTATTTCAATGTGCATGGTCGAAATGGCATTGCTAATAACCGTATTGGTGCTTCTAACCGTGTGCATTATGGAAGCAAATATAACAACGCATTTTGGTCTAATAGCTGTTTTTGTATGACGTATGGTGATGGTGATGGCGTTACATTTAATCCTTTTGATTCTTTAGATGTTGCAGGACATGAAATGACTCATGGGGTTACATCAAAAACTGCGAATTTAACGTATTCAGGTGAATCTGGTGGTTTGAATGAAGCGACAAGTGATATTTTTGGAACAATGGTTGAGTATTATGCCAATAACTCTAAAGATCCAGGTGATTATTTCATTGGCGAAAAATTGTTTAAGTCTGGCACTGGTGCGTTACGTTCTATGTCTCAACCAAGTTTAGATAAAGCTTCTGCCGATTGTTGGTACAGTGGTTTAGGATCTTTAGATGTCCATTATTCCTCTGGTGTCGCAAATCATTTCTTCTATCTTCTTGCAGAAGGAACAGATGGAACTACTAGCAAAACCTGTAATGCAAATGACACGAAAGCGGCAACAAATACCACTGTTACTTTAACTAAAATTGGTAGAGATGCAGCTGCACAAATTTGGTATAAGGCATTAACTGCATACATGACCTCAAGCACTAATTATGCTGGCGCAAGAGCAGCTACATTAAGCGCAGCGATGGTTTTGTATCCTGATGATGTCATCACTGGCGTACATAGTTCCGAATACAAAGCCGTACAAGCTGCATGGGATGCAGTGAATGTTCATTGAGTGTTAGTGAATGATTGAATGAGTTGTTTCTAAAAAATTCTCTCGTTTTCGCAGTTAAAAAAACGTGGCTGGTATAAAATACCCGTCACGTTTTTTATTGCATAATTTTTAGCAAAATCACAACAGAGGAAATTAAATAATGGCTATGACTATGGATGACCGCGACGGTTTTATTTGGCAAGACGGAAACTGGATAGATTGGCGCGACGCAAAAGTTCACGTTTTGACACACACCTTACATTATGGATTAGGTGTTTTTGAAGGCGTTCGCGCTTACCACGCCGAAAAAGGCACAGCAATTTTTCGTTTGCAAGAACATACAGATCGTTTATTTCGTTCCGCGCACATCATGAATATGAAATTGCCACAAACGAAAGAAGAATTGAACCAAGTTCAAATCGACGCACTCAGAAAAAATAACTTAGATAGCGCGTATATTCGCGTGATGAGCTTTTTGGGCTCAGAAGGAATGGGTTTGCGTGCCGATAATTTAAAAGTTCACACAATGGTTGCAGCGTGGTCATGGGGCGCGTATTTGGGCGCGGACGCTATCGAAAGTGGCATTCGCATTCGCACGTCGTCTTATACGCGAAATCACCACAACAGCACGTTCTGTAAAGCAAAAGCAAACGGGAATTACATCAATTCAATTCTGGCTCTGCAAGAAGCGCAAGCAAATGGTTACGACGAAGCGTTAATGCTCGATCATCAAGGTTTTGCCGCCGAAGGCAGCGCGGAAAATTTATTCATTATTCGCAACGGCAAAATTTACACGCCAGAAACGACATCGGCATTAGAAGGTATTACCCGCGATTCTGTGATGACGATTGCGCGAGATTTGGGTTACGAAGTAATTGAAAAACGCATAACGCGCGATGAAATTTATGTCGCCGACGAAGCGTTTTTTACGGGGTCAGCCGCTGAGGTTACGCCAATTCGTGAACTGGATAATCGTCAAATTGGCTGTGGTCATCGCGGCGTAATTACTGAACAATTACAAACCGCTTATTTCGATGCAGTTCACGGTCGCGGTGACAAATACGCCGATTGGTTAACGTACATTTAGTATTTTAAAAACAAAAATGCTTTTCACCATTTACCTAAAAATACTATGAATCCTTATTCGCTATTACGTCCGTTAGTTTTTGCAATTGAACCCGAAGCGGCACATGAACTGAGTTTGAAAGTTTTAACTGCAACCAAAAATGCTGCTGGTTTGCTTTACCCAAAAATCCCCGAAAAACCTGTCAATGTGATGGGGTTAACATTTAAAAATCCTGTGGGTTTAGCGGCAGGTGCGGACAAAAATGGCGATTGTTTAGAAGGTTTCGCGGTGTTGGGTTTTGGATTTTTAGAAGTTGGAACTGTGACACCGCGTCCACAATCTGGAAATCCTAAACCGCGTTTGTTTCGCTTGCCTGAACATGAAGCGATTATTAACCGCATGGGCTTTAACAATAAAGGTATTGATTATTTGTTGGCACAAGTGAAACGTAGTAGTTATGCAGGAATTTTAGGTATTAACATTGGTAAAAATGCCGACACGCCGATTGAAAATGCGCTCGATGATTATTTGATTGGTTTGCGAAAAGCGTATTCGGTGGCGAGTTACGTCACGATGAACATTTCATCACCGAATACGAAGAATCTCCGTCAGCTTCAACAAGGTGACGACTTAAAAAATTTGATTTCAGCGATGAAAGAAGAACAGTTGAAATTACAAATTGAACAGGGACGTTATGTGCCGTTGGTGTTGAAAATTGCCCCCGATTTGACCGCTGAAGAAGTCCGAAACATTGCAAACTTGTTGATGGAATTTTCGATTGACGGCGTTATTGCAACGAATACCACGATTTCACGCGATAAAATTTCATCGCATCCGTTAGCCAATGAAACTGGTGGTTTAAGTGGTGCGCCTGTGAAAGAAATGGCAACCGAAGTCGTGCGTTTGTTGTCGGCAGAATTAAACGGAAAATTACCGATTATCGCGGCAGGCGGAATTATGAGCGCGTCCGATGCACAAGAAAAATTAGACGCGGGCGCAAGTTTGGTTCAAGTTTATACAGGGTTAATTTATCGTGGCGCGACCTTGGTTAGCGACATCGTAAATGGCATTAAATAACGCTTTCAGATTCCACAATTTCCACGCGCGGTGTAATGCCGCAAACCAATGTGTAAGGAATCGTATTTGCATAAAGTGCGATTTCTTCAATCGGTAAATTTTCTCCCCAAAGTGTCACGTTGTCGCCTGCTTTTGCATGGGAATGTAAGCCTAAATCAACGGTAATCATATCCATCGAAACACGTCCAACCAAAGGCACGCGTTCACCATTTACCAAAACAGGTGTCCCAATTCGAGCGTAACGCGGATAACCATCGCCATAACCAATTGCCACCACACCTAGTTTGGTCGCGTTTGGACTTGTCCATGTTCCGCTGTAGCCCACCGTTTCACCTGCAGAAATATCACGCACCGCAATCAAACGCGAATGCAAACTCATCAACGGTTTTAAATTCAATGCCACGCCTGTTGAATCTGGAAATGGTGAAATGCCATAAAGCATAATGCCCGCTCGAACCCAATCCGTTTGTGAATCTTGCCACGCCAAAATTCCTGCTGAATTTGCTATGCTTTTTTCACCTTCGTAATTTGCGGTTAAGTCTTTGAATAAAGCAATTTGCTGTATAGTTTTTGAATCATTTTTATCATCCGCATTCGCAAAATGCGTCATAAAATTAAGCGGTTTTTTCACAGCATCACACAGCATCAATTGTTCGTAAATGTCATGAACTTCGTGTGCTTTGAAACCTAAACGATTCATACCTGTGTCAATTTTTATCCACACACCGATTTTTTTCGATTTAATTTGTTGCTGCAAAATGTCTAATTGATGCCGCGAATGTAATGAAACGTCCAAATCATAATCCGCTAAATTTTGTAATTCGTCGCGTTCTGTAAAGCCTTCTAAAACCAAAATTTTCTGTTGAAAACCTGCTTTTCGCAACCGTACACCTTCTTGAACTCGCGCAACGGCGAAGCCATCGACGAACCCTTTTAATTCTTGCGCGACGCGCAATAATCCGTGTCCATAAGCGTTTGCTTTAATGACTGCCATAATTTTGGAATGGGGGGCAGCTAAACGAACTTGCTGCACGTTGTGGCGAATTGCATCGAGATGAATAACAGCGTAAGTAGTAGTGCGAGACATAGGAGTTTATCAAATAAGGAAAGCGTTTCACGATGCGAGTTTCATTTTAAAATGTCAAGTGTCGATAACGCGCTTGTCGTTCAACGATTCAAGTTAGTTATTGCTTATGTTAGACTTAACCGCATAAAACCAGCTTTCACCACTTCATTATTTTCAAATCAAAAAAACCGCATGGATAATTTTAACCACTCTCAAGACAGTTTAGTTAGCGTTCACAACTTAACGTTTTCGCGTGGCGAAAGAAAAATTTTTGATGATATTTCACTCGAATTTGAACGCGGCAAAATCACCGCCATTATGGGACCTAGTGGTACGGGAAAAACCACGTTATTAAAAATAATCGGTGGACAACTCTTTCCCGAAAAAGGTTCTGTCACAGTGAATGGACGCGACGTGCATCATTTGAAACGCGACGAACTTTACACGTTACGAAAACGGATGGGAATGTTGTTTCAAAGTGGCGCGTTGCTGACGGACATGAATGTATTTGATAACGTCGCTTATCCTGTTCGTGAACATACACATTTACCCGAATCAATGGTTCGTTCATTGGTTTTAATGAAGTTGGAAGCGGTAGGGTTGCGTGGCGCACGCGATTTGATGCCGAATGAATTATCAGGTGGAATGGCAAGACGAGTGGCGTTAGCACGGGCGATTGCGCTTGACCCAATGATGATTATGTACGACGAACCTTTTACGGGACAAGATCCCATTTCGATGGGCGCGTTGGTATTGTTGATTAAATCGTTGAATGTCACATTGGGTTTAACCAGCATTATCGTTTCACACGATGTTCACGAAACCTTAGCAATTGCGGACTACATTTATGTGCTTTCAGAAGGCAAAGTGATTGGAAGTGGGTCGCCTGAAGAAATCAAACAATCGTCGTCCGAATGGGTTCAACAATTCATGAACGGCGCGGCAGATGGTCCTGTTCATTTTCATTATCCCGCAAAAGAATATATGGATGATTTGTTACATTCTGAAAAAGCATTCAAACCCTTGTTCACGCGCCAACGTCCACCCAATGACAGAAAAGCAAAACGTAGACGGTATTCGTAATGGAATTTTTTAGATATTTAGGCGCAAGTACACGCGAAAGTTTTACAAAATTAGGACGTAGCAGCTATTTTTTAATCGAAACACTTTCAGGAATTAGCAGCGTTTTAATGCGTCCGCGCTTACTATTAAAACAAATGCACTCGGTTGGCGTGTTGTCATTTTTGATTATTACCATTTCGGGTTTATTTGTTGGAATGGTTTTAGGTTTGCAAGGTTTTTACATTTTGTCGCGTTTTGGTGCCGAAGAAACTTTAGGTGTGATGGTTGCCGCATCATTAGTTCGAGAACTTGGACCTGTTGTTGCGGCATTATTATTTGCAGGTCGCGCAGGTTCGGCTTTGACCGCTGAAATCGGTTTAATGAAAGCCACTGAACAATTATCAGGGATGGAAATGATGGCAATTGACCCAATTAAACGCATTATTTCCCCTCGATTTTTAGCAGGATTTTTGTCGATGCCATTGCTCGCGGCGTTATTTAGCGCGGTTGGAATTATCGGCGGACAAATGGTTGGCAGCGGCTTACTCGGCGTTGACGATGGTGCGTATTGGTCACAAATGAACGCAAATCTGGATTTTCAAAAAGACATTATTAACGGCGTAATCAAAAGCATTGTATTTGGCTTCGTGACTTCTTGGATTGCATTGTTTGAAGGTTATGACGCAATTCCCACCGCCGAGGGCGTAAGTCGTGCCACAACACGAACTGTTGTGAATTCGGCATTTAGTATTTTAGGATTAGATTTTATTTTAACGGCACTTATGTTTGGAGAGAATTAAGGTATGCCACATAACAACACACAAGACACGTTAGTAGGTTTATTTGTTGCCGCTGGCATTGCGAGTTTGTTTTTTTTGGCATTGCAAGTCAGTAATTTAAGCTCTTTCACTAAGGGCAACACGTTTGAAATCACGGCGCGATTTTCAAATTCGGGCGGCTTGAAAGTGAAATCCGCTGTTTCCGCCGCTGGCGTAAAAATTGGCAGCGTTAAATCCATCACGTTTGACCCAAAAACTTATGAATCCGTTGTCAAAATGGACATCGATTCTCAATACAAAACGTTACCTGATGACAGCAGCGCAAGTGTTTTCACAGCGGGTTTGTTGGGTGAACAATATGTCAGTTTGGACGGTGGTGGCTCAGACGATTATTTGAAACAGGGCAGTAAAATCGAAATTACCAATTCTGCCATTATTTTAGAAAAAGCCTTGGGACAATTTTTATTCAAATCTGCCGAAGAAAAGAAAAGTTCTAGCGATGATAAAAAAGGCAAAAAATGAGCAGTAAATTAAACATCGTGTCCAAAGGCAATGGACGGTGGTTGATTCACGGTGAACTGACGTTTTCTAGTATTCACGGTAAATTGGTCGATTCACCGCCGTTTTTACGCGGTGGAAAAGATGTTATTTTAGATTTTTCACAAGTCACCAATACAGACAGCGCAGGGCTTGCGTTGATGATTGAATGGATAAAGATCACGCGCCATTATCGTACCCAATTACATTTTAAAAATGTGCCGAAACAATTGCTCAATTTAGCTAAACTCAGCGGGTTGGATAAAACCCATTATTTTTCACTCAAATTACAAAAAACAACTGAAACTCATGGA
>CANKON010000073.1 GCA_947484105.1 Methylococcaceae bacterium
CGCGGTAATGCTTGATATTGCAGGGACAACACTTGCCGATACAGAACGTGAAATTATCAATCATCCCAATACAGGTGCGGTGATTCTATTTTCACGAAATTACGAAAGCCCAGAGCAAGTCACAGAGCTAATTCAAAGCATTCGTGCCGCGCGAAACGGTGAGATTTTAATTGCGGTTGACCAGGAAGGTGGACGAGTTCAACGCTTTCAAAATGGTTTTACCCGTTTGCCTCCCGCAGCACTTTATGAAAATGAACCTGAAATTTCAGAAATTGCAGGTTGGTTAATGGCTGCAGAATTACTTGCGGTTGGTGTGGATTTTAGTTTTGCTCCTGTTTTAGATGTCGATTGCGGTGTGAGTACAATTATTGGTAATCGTGCCTTTTCACAAAATGCTGAAAAAGTGACGCAATTGGCAAGTGAATTTAGACGTGGGATGAATCGCGCTGGCATGGCGGCAACAGGCAAACATTTTCCTGGGCATGGCGCGGTGGCGTTGGATTCACATTTGACATTGCCGATTGATGAACGAAATTTAGTGGAAATTCGCCAGCACGATTTACAGCCATTTCGGCAACTGATTGCCGAAGGCTTGGAAGGAATTATGCCAGCCCATGTTTTATATTCACAGATTGATTCGCAACCTGCTGGCTTTTCAGATTTTTGGATCCAGCAAATTTTACGTCAAGAATTAGGGTTTGATGGCGTGGTGTTTAGCGACGATTTAAGCATGGAAGGCGCGGCGAGTGTGGGAAATTTTTCACAGCGTGCGGAAGTGGCATTAAATGCGGGTTGTGACATGGTTTTGGTGTGTAATAATCCAACAGCGGCGATTGAAGTTTTAGATTTTTTACCGATTGAAAACCATCCCGAACGTGAACGTCGTTTGGAAAAAATGCGTGGTAAATTCACGTTGAATCCTGAACAATTACAAGCAAGTAAAATGTGGCAACAAGCTAAATTTTTAGTGGAAGACTTTACGAAGCGTTACGCTTAAACAAACGTTTTTAGAAAAATAGATTGTATAAAATCAATTAGAACAATATACTGTGCAACATCAATCGCGGGATGGAGCAGCTTGGTAGCTCGTCGGGCTCATAACCCGAAGGTCGTAGGTTCAAATCCTGCTCCCGCAACCAGATTTTTTAAAGCCCCATTATGGGGTTTTTTATTTTCTAGGCTTTGGATAGGTTAAATCGCTCCAAGCCTGTGAATAACGTGTTAATGGAAGAGCCTTAGGCTCTTTTTTTTTGATTAAAATTTAAGCGAGGACACTATGAAGCAAGCCCCCGATCATTTACTTGCGTTAATCGAACCCGTCGTCGAAGGACTTGGCTATGAATGTGTTGGTGTTGAATACAACGCGCATCCACGACACGGTTTATTACGCATTTACATCGACACCGAAAACGGCGTTTTGGTTGAAGATTGCACTAAAGTTAGCCATCAAGTCAGCGGCGTTTTAGACGTTGAAGACCCTATTCCTGACAACTATTCGCTCGAAGTGTCTTCGCCTGGCGCAGAAAGACCATTTTATAAACTGAGTCAATTTGAACGCTACATCGGCAGCACCGTTGCGATACATTTATTTTCGCCCGTTAACGGTCGCCGCAAATTAACAGGCAAAATCATTCAGGTCGAAGACGATGTGATTACGTTTGAAGAAAACGAAAATTTACTCCAAATTCCCTTTGCCGCGATGAGCAAAGCGCGTTTAGTTCCCGATTATTTACTCACCCAAAAAGGAGGACGTAGTGGCAAATAAAGAAATTTTGTTAGTGGTTGATGTTTTTTCTAATGAAAAAGAAATCGAAAAAGAAGTTGTATTTCAAGCAATTGAGTCGGCGTTAGAAGCGGCAACCATTAAACGTTACGGCACCAATATCAAAGCGCGAGTAGCCATTGACCGCAAAAATGGTGATTACATGACGCACCGTGGTTGGGAAGTGGTTGCGCCTAATCCAGAATTAGGACGAGATGTTGAATTTCCTACCAGTCAAATTTTGCTCGAAGTTGCACAATTCGATCATCCCGATGCTCAAATTGGCGACATCATTTGGGAAGAAATTGAATCGGTTGATTTTGGACGCATCGCGGCACAAACGGCAAAACAAGTTATTATTCAAAAAGTTCGTGACGCAGAACGTAATAAAATTGTCGAAGCCTACAAATCACGGGTCGGCGAATTGATTACGGGAACGGTGAAGCGTATTGAAAAAGGCGCGGTTTATATTGATTTGGGCGGACACGTCGAAGCCTATATTTCTAAAGAAGATATGATTCCACGCGAAGCCATGCGTTTAGGCGACAGAATTCGCGGCTATTTAAAAGAAGTTCGCCTTGAAAGCAAAGGACCTCAATTATTTGTCAGTCGTAACGCACCTGAATTATTGATTGCATTATTTCGTTTGGAAGTGCCAGAAATCGCGGAAGGTTCAATCGAAATTATGGGCGCGGCGCGTGATCCAGGTTCGCGTGCAAAATTAGCGGTAAAAAGTAATGATCCACGTTTAGATGCCGTCGGTTCATGTGTTGGAATGCGCGGTTCACGAGTTCAATCTGTGACGAATGAACTTGCTGGCGAACGTGTTGATATTATTATTTGGCATCCAAGTGACGCACAATTTGTCATCAACGCAATGTCGCCTGCTGAAATTCAATCTATTGTGGTTGATGAAGACAAACACAGTATGGATTTAGCGGTGGCGGCGGCAAGTTTGTCGCAAGCAATTGGTCGCGGCGGTCAAAATGTGCGTTTAGCAAGCCAATTAACAGGCTGGGAATTAAATGTCATTGATGCGTCAAAAGCCGACGAAACTAACGAAGCCGCCGCCAATAAAACGAAACAAATGTTTATTGATATGCTTGATATTGACGAAGAAATCGCAGCAATTTTGGTTGAAGTTGGATTTAATACGGTAGAAGAAATCGCGTATGTACCTGCAAATGAAATGCTTGAAATTGACGAATTCGACGAAGACATTGTTGAAGAATTACGCAATCGTGCAAAAGATGCGTTATTGATTAGCGCAATCGCCGCCGAGGAAAGCATTGAAAATCCCCCCGTTGAAATTGAAATGACACTCTCAAATATGGACGGCATGGACAGTGAGTTGGAAAAAGAACTCGCTGACGAAGGTATTTTGACGTTAGACGATTTAGCGGAACTGGCGGTAGACGATTTATTAAGATTCACGAATGTGGATGAAGATCGTGCTGCAAAACTAATTATGAAAGCGCGTGAACCTTGGTTTGCTGATACGGCAAGCGCGTAATGAGGAGAAGAAATTATGAGTAAAAAAACAGTAGGGCAGTTAGCAGAAATCGTCAAAATTCCATTAGATCGTTTATTGGTTCAGCTAAAAGAAGCAGGGGTTTCTGCCACCAGAGCCGAAGACGAAATCACGGAAGAGGAAAAGACAAAATTACTGGCACATTTACGTCAACGTCACGGTACAGAGGCAGAAAATTCGCCCAGTCGTGTTGTTTTAAAACGTCGCAAAGTGAGCGAATTAAAACAAAGTAGCGTTCCTGGTTCGGCAACAAAAACGATTAGCGTTGAAGTGCGTAAAGAAAAAACGTACATCAAACGTGAACAACCTATTTCTGCAACATCTGAAATTAAAGTAGCGGAAATTATCCCAACACCGATTGTTGAAACACCTGTGATTGAAGCAGAAAAAATCGTTGCCGTTAAGGAAATCGCGCCTATTACTGAAGTAGAAACAGTGGCTACTGAAAAACAAGCGGTTGAAAATTTTGAATTGGAAGAGCCAGAAGTTGTGTTGGAAGCGAAATTTGCGGTAGCAATTAAAGACGATAAAAAATCAAAATCGGATAAACCGTTAAAAACGACTGATGTGGATGATGTTCGGAAATTGCAACTCGAAAAAGAACAGCGTCTTGAAGATTCAATCAACCGCACGGCTGAACGTGTACGCGCTAATGCGGCGGCAAAATTGAATCCGCCAGCGCAGCAACGTCCGCGTAATACAAATGCGCCACGTCCGAATACAGGAAGTAACGCAAACGCGCCTCGAACAAATACGAATGCACCTGCACGTCAAAATGTAGTTGCGTCGCCCGTTGCAAATACGGCAGCAGCTCGTGCAGCGGCAAATGCGAATGCACCTGCACGGGTTAATGCGCCGCCGCGTGGTACAAATGCACCACCGCGTGGCAGCAATAATGCGGGAGCGCGTGGTAATAACAACGCGGGGGGAGGTGCAGGAAATTCAGCGGCTGGTAATCGCGGCAACGACAGCACTCGTGATACCAATCGTAATAAGAAAAAAGGCAAAGGGGCTAAACAGGCTTCACGCAATATCGTTCAGAATGATGGCAAACATCAGTTTGAAATGCCTGTTGCACAAATGGTTTATGAAGTCACGATTCCAGAGATGATTTCTGTTGCGGATTTGGCGAATAAAATGAATGTCAAAGCCGCGTTGGCGATTAAACATTTAATGAAGCTCGGCATCATGGCGACCATCAATCAAACGATTGATCAAGATACAGCGGCGATTCTGGTTGAAGAAATGGGACACACACCCATTATGCAAAGTGATGACGATTTCGAAAAAGAAATGCTTGCCGAAGTCACTGAAGATGATACGCATCAAGAATTACCGCGTGCGCCGATTGTCACGATTATGGGTCACGTCGATCACGGTAAAACCTCGTTGCTCGATTACATTCGTAAAACCCGCGTTGCCGCAGGTGAAGCAGGTGGGATTACCCAACACATTGGCGCGTATCAAGTTAAAACCGATCACGGTTCTGTTACTTTCTTAGACACGCCAGGTCACGCGGCATTTACCGCGATGCGTGCGCGTGGTGCCGATGTTACCGACGTGGTTATTATTGTCGTTGCAGCGGATGATGGCGTAATGCCGCAAACCAAAGAAGCCGTTGAACACGCCCGTGCTGCAAATGTGCCAATTATCGTGGCGTTGAACAAAATGGATAAGCCTGGCGCAAATCCTGACAAAGTCATGCAAGAGTTATCACAATTAAATGTGCTTGCCGAAGAATGGGGCGGTGACGTTCAATTCTTAAAAATCTCTGCAAAAACAGGTGATGGGGTTGATGATTTGATTGAATCGTTAATCGTACAAACCGAAATTTTAGAATTGAAAGCCCCTATTGCAGGTGCGGCTTCTGGGATTGTGATTGAATCACGTTTAGATCGTGGACGCGGCGCAGTGGCGACCATTTTGGTTCAACGTGGCACGCTTGAAAGCGGACAAATGGTTTTATGTGGGCATGAATACGGTCGTGTTCGGGCAATGTTTAATGAAAATGGTAAAACCATTAAAACGGCTGGACCTTGTGAACCTGTTGAAATTTTAGGTTTATCAGGAACACCGAATGCGGGTGATGAATTCTTGGTCGTTCAAAACGAGCGTGTTGCTAAAGAATTAGCGAAACATCGTGAAGACCGCAAACGTTTGAAACGTCACGCAGAACAAGCTACGTCGCTCGAAGATGTCTTTAACCGAATGAAAGCGGGCGAACAAGCGTCGTTGAATTTGGTATTGAAAACTGACGTTCAAGGCAGTTTGGAAGCATTACGCGCATCATTACTCGATTTATCAAACGACGAAGTTGAAGTAAAAGTTGTTTATGGTGGTGTGGGTGGTATTAACGAAGGCGACGTGAATTTGGCGTTAGCTTCGGGGGCAATTTTGATGGGCTTCAACGTTCGTGCTGACGCAACATCACGCCGAATGATTGAAGAACGAGGCGTTGATTTGCATTATTACAGCATCATTTATGAAGCGATTGACGAAGTTAAAAAATCAATCAGTGGAATGCTTGCGCCTGAAATCAAAGAACAATTCATGGGGCTTGCTGAAGTACGCGACGTATTTAAATCACCAAAATTGGGCGCAATCGCAGGTTGTATGGTGCTTGACGGTGTCGTTAAACGTAACTTGCCGATTCGCGTATTGCGTGACAACGTGGTGGTTTATGAAGGTGCGTTGGAATCCTTGCGTCGTTTCAAAGACGATGTCAACGAAGTCAAAATGGGCATGGAATGTGGTATCGGCGTGAAAAATTACAACGACGTTCGCGCAGGCGATCAAATCGAAGTCTTTGAACGTATCGAAGTTAGACGGGAATTGTAATCATGGGCAGAGAATTTGCTCGTCACGATAGAGTTTCGTCGCAAATGCAAAAAGAGTTGTCTTTGATTTTACTGCGTGAAATTAAAGACCCTCGAATTGGATTCGTCACGATTAACGAAGTCATTGTGACCAAAGATTTGTCGGTGGCGAAAATTTACATCACTGTTTTAAATACCGATAACACTGGCAAAAAAGCCAGCGTTAAAGCCTTGAATGAAATGTCGCCATTGATTCGCCATGCGCTCGCTAAACGAATGCGCTTGCGCCACATTTCAGAATTGCGTTTTTATTACGATGATTCATTTGATACAGGAATGCGTGTGGCGGAATTGTTGAGCGAAGTAGCGGATGATTTGAAAGAAGATTAACTTTTGGAGTGAAAACAATGAAAGCAAAACAAACGGGTTTTTCGTTAATTGAGTTGATGATTGCGGTGGCGATTGTGGGAATTTTAACGAGTGTTAGTTATCCAAGTTATCAAAGTCACATTAAAAAAGCAAAACGTTCTGAAGCGGAAGCGGCGTTGGTTTCGATGGCGACGGCAATGGAACAGTGGCGCGTTGAAAATAACAATAGTTATTTAGGTGTAACTGCTGGAACAGGTGCAACGGCGATTTTTACCGATAGAGTTCCAACTGATGGCAGTGGCACGCAGTCTTATACGCTAAGTATTCCTACTCTTTTAGCAAGTAGTTATACATTACAAGCAGCTCCTACTACTGGTAGTACACAAGTTGGTGATGTTTGTGGTAATTTGACGTTAGATGCTA
>CANKON010000074.1 GCA_947484105.1 Methylococcaceae bacterium
GGTTTCACTTGAATCGTCACGCCCACTTTATCAATCGCTTCAAACCATTTTGTTTTCATTCCCGCCGCATTTAATTTGCCACAAGTAATCAACAAAACCGTATCAGCGGGTAATTTTTCGCAATACGAAATTAACGTTTTTGCACCTTCGTTGCCAAAATTTGCCGTCGGTACACGCAAATCAATGATTTTTTTGTCGCCAAAAATCGACATTGAACGCGCGGAAATTGTAATCTCCGACCATTCAAAACCTGTGTCAGTCGAAAAAATTTCACGCTCCAAAAATCCAGCACGTTTTGCAGCGTGTCGAATAGAATCCGATAATTCGACAATTTGAAGCGGCTCATCGCCGCTAATTAAATAAACGGCACCGAGGTTTTTTTGTAATGAACTAGCTAATTGTTCAAGTTTGACACGCATTATTTTTCGCTTTTTTCGAGCGTGAAACGCGCTTGATTTAGTAATGTTCGCACGACTTGTTGTGCCATTTCTAAACGCAATGTCGTTTCTTCATTATCACGCGCCAAGACCGCTTGTTGGTCGTTGTAATAATCACGGCGAATTTCCAACGGCTGACGCGCCAATAACACTGCATCTTTTGGCGTGGCGAGTTCGTATTCAACGTGGTAAATCAATTCAAATTCGTTGGTTTTACCCCGTTCACTTAATGACACGCCCCGACGTTTAAATTGTTCGTCGAATAATTTAATCACCATGCTTGATGTGGCGAGTGTTTCAGAAAGTTCGCCCTTTGAATGGCGTAATTGTTGGCGCATTTGTTCACGCAGCGCAGGTGAACCGCCTTCGAGAAATACGCTTTTTAATTCGAGAGGTAATGAATAGTCGTTGCGTGGATGAAAACCGCACGCTGTCAGCATTGTGACGAGCCATAAAAGTAGAAATTTGAAGAAGCGAGTAGCAATCATGAGTGTGTGTTTAACGTTTTGGCGGGTGGTTTGGAATGCAAACTCAGGTTTGCATTCCGCAAAACAGCTTGAATTACATTGTAATAATTTCTTGCCCTTTGCTGACTAAAACGACATCAGCGGGACGTGCTGAGAAAATTCCCACCATCACAACGCCTGTAATGTTATTGATTAAATTTTCTAATTTCGTTGGGTCAATAATGCTTAAGTTGTGGACATCTAAAATCACATTGTGATTGTCCGTAATGCAATGTTCACGGTAAATTGGTTGTCCACCTAATCTCACCAATTCACGCGCCACATAACTCCGCGCCATGGGAACAACTTCAACAGGTAAAGGGAATTTGCCTAATACATCAACTAATTTTGATTCGTCGGCGATACACACAAATTTTTTGCTGGCGGCTGCAATAATTTTTTCGCGGGTCAACGCAGCGCCGCCGCCTTTAATCAATTGTTTGTGTGGATTGACTTCGTCTGCACCGTCAACATAAATGTCTAACGTGCCAACATCGTTTAAATCTAAAACAGGAATACCTAACGCTTTTAAACGTTGTGTACTGGCTTCTGAGCTTGAAACCGCGCCTTCAATGTCATTTTTAAAATCTGCTAAAAAATCAATAAAATGATTAACCGTCGAACCTGTACCCACGCCGATAACTGGCACGCCTTTAATGTAAGGTAATGCAGCTTCAGCTACTTTGCGTTTTAATTCGTCTTGTGTCATTTGAGTTTTCTCCGTGTAAAAATGGGGGTGAGGTCATTATCTCTTGAGGGGCGATAATAACGCATCATTCGCCTTTTATCAGCGAATTTTGTTTTTATTTTGATGAAACAAAAAGCCCTCAAAAATGAGGGGCTTTTTTAATTTTGTTACAACGAATCGCCAATGGTTTTTTTGTAGAAAAACCAATTTGTAACATGCAGATATTTTCGGATGGGCGATTTAATAACCGACACGCATAATGCAATCGAAAATAAACACCACACCGCCGCATATTCATTAGGATCATCGGTGGTAATATCCGAAATCCAAGGTCCCATAAAATAATGAAACAACACAAATTTCCATGAGCCATAAAGCGTTGGCAAAATAAACGCCACCAAAATATACGCCAAAACGTGTAAGCCCCAATTGAAGTTAAATAACCATTCAATCGGATGCGACAGTAATCCGTTCAAAGGCATTTGCCATGCAATGTGCCACGCGCCTGAAACGGAACAAATATGTGGACCACAAAAACCTTCTGTTCCAATCACACATTCGCCAGCCCAGGCAAACGGGTACATTTTAAATAAAATCAAAATGGAACCTGCTGCGCTAATGGTATAAACCGCTGTGCGAATTTTGAGTTTTACGCTTTCTGGAATGAAATACATTGCCACCATATTTACGAAAAATGGCTGGAACGCGACGTGTAAATACCCCAGCATTGTCAGGATTTGATTATTCGGATTGTCACATAAATCGATATAAACATAAGTGAATGCTTGCAATAATTCCATCAACGCAAAATACGTCAATGGAATCCAAAGTTCTTTCGATTCACCTCTTTTTGCAATGTAATAAGCCGTTCCTAAACCTACTGCCGCCAGTACGCCTGATGCTTCACCACTCCAGCACATAATTTCCCCTATTGAATTTATAATTTTAATTATTAGTTTTGGTTAAACGAAGCTCACATCAGCCGCGTCTTGCGAAAGTATATCATAGCCAAAAATCCCTGCTTTTTGGTGTGTTATACTTCAAAAATCTTGTTAATCCTACCCATTCATTTCAATGTCAACACTCACCGTTACCAACCACAATCGCAACGTGACCAATTTTACTTATGTTTATCCTGTTCTTTCACGGCGTGCAGGTGGTTTATCAATCGGCATTAACTTCAACATAAATAATGCTTGTAATTGGCGGTGTATTTATTGCCAAGTTCCCGATTTAAAACTCGGTGCGGCACCAGAAATAAATTTGGATTTGTTGGCGAAAGAATTACGGCAGTTTTTGAATGACGTTTTACACGGTGATTTTTACGAACGTATGAACGTTGAAAACGAACAACGTGTGATTAAAGACATTGCGATTGCGGGAAATGGTGAGCCGACCAGTTTGGCGAATTTTGATGAAGCGGTTCAAGTGATTGCGCACATTGCAACGGAAAACAGTATTTTTCCAAAAAGTCATTTTGTGTTGATTACGAACGGCAGTTTGATTCATCGTGAAACGGTGCAAAATGGCTTGAAAATCTTGAATGATTTTAGCGGCGAAGTTTGGTTCAAAATGGATAGCGCAACGAAAGAGGGCAGGGCATTAGTCAATAATTCCGCGCAAATGAATGAGGCGGTTTTGAAAAATTTAACACTGGCTTCAAACATTTGCTCGACCAAAATTCAAATTTGTCTGGTCGATTATCAGCAACGCGGATTTTTGGAAAGTGAACGTGAAGGATTTTTAAATTTTTTGACTGAAATTAAAGCTAAAACACTCATTCAAAATATTACGATTTACACGTTGGCGCGTCCTTCTCATCAGCCAGAAGCCATTGATTTAAAACCAATGGCTTTAGATGTTATGCAAAATTTCGCGCTTGAAATTCAGAAATTAGGGTTTGATGCTTACGCGGTGGCGTGATTTTTTACGCTGTAACGCAACGCCATCCACATAAAAAATTGCGTCCCTAAAATCAAATTTGCCATCAATAAATGAATCGGTTGCGCGACGGGCGGCATTCCTAAACGGTCTAAACTTACGCCCGCTAAAATTGCCGTCACAATCAGCCCAAACAGCAAAAAACCTGCTTTAACGAGCGGGTGCGTTTTCGCCACACAAGCCCAAAGTCGCCAAACCAGCCACGCATTCGTAAATAAAATCAGCGATGAAAACGAACGATGGACATAAAAAATAATCGGGAAATCGTCACGCCAAAATTGCCGTTCAACTGAAACCAAATCGTGCGAAATAAAATCTACCGCTTCACGCACTTGTGTTCCCATCGTAATTTGAATAAGCGTCATAATCAGAACGACATTTAACACTTTCGGAAATTTTTCAGGCAAAACGCTTAAATTAATCGGTGCAAACGTGTCACGTTGTGAGCGCGTAATCGTGTAAATCAACAACGCCACAATCAACAACGCCACAACCATGTGAATCGTAATTTTGAGCGGATTTAAATTACTTGAAACGACCGTTGAGCCTAACCAACCTTGAAATCCCACCAAAAAAAATGCCGTCACGGCTAAATAAAAAACGGGCTTATCCGTTTTTAAATAAATTCGTGACGACCACGCTGTTAGAAAAATCAAAAAGCCAATCGTCACACCCACCAAACGATTTGTGTATTCTGTCCACGTTTTAACAGGATTAAATTGCGTGTTTTCATAACCACGCGCGGCGTAAATTTCGTGATAATTTGCGGGTAATTGCGCTTCGGAAGTCGGTGGAATCCATTGCCCAAAACAGGTTGGCCAATCAGGGCAACCCATTCCTGCGCCTGACGCGCGAACAATCCCACCTGCTAAAATCACTACATAAACCGCGCAAATCGTGAGCATTCCCAATCTGCGAAAACGTGCCGCTGCTGCTTCGTTCATAATTTCTCCATGACGGCTGATTTCATTAACAGAAGGTGTTTCAACTCTGTGAATGTGATTATTCCGATAAGTCTGCAATACCTTACCGTAAAAGGTATTTTTGGAAGCAGTTAAATCGTCAATCCACAGAGTTGCAATACCTCCAAAACGCGACCCTAAAAAGTCGCGTTTTTTTTATTGTATTTTTTCGAGAAAAACTAAATTTTGTTCTAGGTTTTGCGAATCATTCAATCGCAATTTCGCCCATTCACTTTCAACATTTAATACACATTGCACCCGCCCATTTTGAGCCGTTAAAACATTACCAACGGTCGCGCCACTTTCGTCGAAAATGGCACAATTTGGCGTAATGTCGGATTGTGTTTCACAATATGCCAAAAATAAACGCCGTTTCACATCGCCCAAATAATGGGTTCGCGCCACAATTTCCTGTCCCGTGTAACAACCTTTTGTGAAACTAATGCCACCTAAAATATCTAAATTCAACCATTGTGGGATAAATTGTTCGCTCGTTTCAGGACAAAGCCAGGGCATATTTTCGGGGAAATGACATTCGGGTAAATCGGTTTCCGTAATTTCAACTTTGGCACGGAGTTTGTAACGTTGCAGGTTTTTTTGAATCGTAGCTAAAAGCGATTTTGGCAACATAATCAAAAAACCATTTTCGATTTTGAGCAAAACAAATGTCGAAATTACCCGCCCTTTGGGATTACAAAATGCACCTAATTTATCCGTATGGATGTCGCAAGTCGTTTGACCTTGTAAAAAAGTTGCCGCATCACTGCCAATTATCGCTAATGCACTTAATTTGCTCATTTTTTCTCCAACGTCAAAAAACGGTACGAAAAATCAACTTTTTCATCGTTATCGATTTGTTCACAAGCGATTTCGTTCCATTCGTTAAAATCAATGTCAGGAAAAAATGTGTCGCCTTGAAATTCGGCTTGAATATCGGTTAAATAGAGGCGTTCAGCAAGTGGCAAAGCCATTTCATAAAGCGTTGCGCCGCCAATAATAAATAATTCTTCATCGAAATTTCCCGCCGCATTTAACGCATTTTCGAGCGAATTAAATACGAAACAACCTTCGGGTTGATAATTTTCATTTTTGCTTAAAATTAAATTTGTACGCCCGTCGAGTGGTTTGCCAATCGATTCAAAGGTTTTACGTCCCATTAAAATAGGCGAATTCATGGTGATGGCGCGAAAACGCTTCAAATCTGCCGATAAATGCCACGGCATTTTGTTATCGCGTCCAATCACGCGGTTTGCCGACATGGCAACAATCAGTGATAGTTTCATTAGGCTTTATTTTTTTCAGTGATTCGCATTTCAGGAATTGGCATCGCAATGTGATAACCCTGCACATAATTGATGCCCATATCACGCAATGCTAATAAAATTTCTTCGTTTTCGACAAACTCCGCAATCGTCAACATCCCAATGTCTTGACACAAATGCGATAAATTATGCACCAGCGCGTAATCTAATTTGGAACTCATAATGTTGCGAACAAATTCACCGTCAATTTTGACATATTCAAAATGTAAATCTCGCAAATAATGAAACGAGTTATAACCACTTCCAAAATCATCCAATGCAAACGAAAAACCTTTGGCGCGTAGATTATTTAGGAATTTTCGCATATTTGTCATGTCGCTAATGGCATCACGTTCTAGGAGTTCAAATACAATTTGTTCGGGCGGAACTTGCATTTTTTCGCACATTTCTTCGGCAAATCCCAAAATGCCACGACCTTGGATTTCTTGCACAGACAAATTGATAAACAATTTTGCATTAGCTTCGGGTGCGCTGGCTTGAATTAATTTGCGTTTTGCTTCAAATGAATTCGTCACAATTGCCCTGTCTAACTCACGAGATAATCCATATTTTTCAATGGTTTCAATGAACATTGCTGCCGAACGTGTTTCACCATTGAGCGTCTTTAGTCGTGCTAAGGTTTCAAATGCCATCACTTCGCCCGTTTTACAATCCACAATCGATTGGTAATACGGCACAATCCGATTTTCTTGCAGCGCGTCACGCAATTCTTCAACTTGATTGAGTGTTTTGCGAATGTTGACAGGCTCCTCGATTGACTCGACCAAGCAAACACCGTCTTTGCCCAAGGATTTTGCGCGATACATTGCAGCGTCAACACCTGCCATTAAATCATCTGCTGTTTTTGCATCTTGTGGATAACAGCTCAATCCAATCGACATAGTGAGATGAAAACGATTACCTTGTGTCGAGGTCAACACCGTATTGCGTAATGTTTTAGACATCGCTTCGGCAACGATTTGACCACTGTTTGTTCTAGTTTCAACCAAAATAATAGCA
>CANKON010000075.1 GCA_947484105.1 Methylococcaceae bacterium
AAATATTGTGCGTGGAAAGTGTCACCGCTTGAACAAATCGAATCCTTAGAGCAATTACGAATTTTGTGGCATGGCGAAAAAATTTTGGTTCAAATCGTTGATAAATCGCCGCCCGCGGGTGTTGATACGCTTGAAGATTTACAGCGTGTTGAAGCATTTTTAAAAAATTAAAGACTTAAACTTATGCGAATTTTATTTATACATCAAAATTTTCCAGGGCAATTTAAACATTTAGCTCCTGTGCTTGCTTCCGATCCCAATAACGAAGTTGTCGCATTCACGATGCAAAAAAATGCGCCCGAAAATTGGCAAGGCGTACGAATGATTGGTTATTCGGCAACACGTGGTACAACGGCAAATGTGCATCCCTGGGTGAGTGATTTTGAAACCAAAGTGATTCGCGGCGAAGCGTGTTTTAGAGCCGCGTTAGAATTGCGCGATTCGGGTTTTACGCCCGATTTAATCATCGCGCATTCGGGTTGGGGCGAAAGTTTGTTTTTAAAAGACGTTTGGGCGGATACAAAATTGGCGATTTATTGTGAATTTTTCTACCATCCACACGGCACGGACGTAAATTTTGACCCCGAATTTTTAAATACCGATCCGACAAATGACTGCCGTTTACGTTTGAAAAACACTAATAATTTGCTGCATTTTGATATTGCTGATGCAGGAATTTCGCCTACTTATTGGCAAGCTAGTACATTTCCCGAGCCATTTCGTAGTCATATCGCAGTAATTCATGACGGCATTGACACGGATGCCGTTGCGCCAAATCCTAATGTAACTCTGACACTCAACGTGAATGGTGGCGGGGTAGTTAAACTTACTCGTGACGATGAAATTATCACATTTGTGAATCGAAATTTAGAGCCATATCGCGGTTATCACACATTCATGCGAGCCTTGCCAGACATTATGCGTCGCCGTCCGAATGCACGGATTTTAATCGTTGGCGCAGACGGTGTGAGTTACGGCGCAAAAGCTCCCGATGATCAGAAATGGAAAGATATTTTTCTGAATGAAGTGATTGAAGAACTCGACATGAGCCGCATTCATTTTCTGGGACACATTGATTATTCACATTTTATTCCGTTGTTGCAGTTGTCACGGATTCACGTTTATTTAACCTATCCATTTGTATTGAGTTGGAGTTTGCTTGAAGCGATGAGCGTGGGTTGTTGCATTGTTGCAAGTAATACGCAACCGCTGCATGAAGCGATTCGACACAACGATACGGGCAGATTGGTTGATTTTTTCGATAAAAAAGAACTCGCTGACAACGTTTGTGAATTACTGGATTTGCCCGATGAACGCGCACGTTTGGGTAAAAATGCCCGTGAATTCGCCCAAGCGACTTACGATTTAAATACCATTTGTTTGCCACGCCAATTGGCGTGGGTGCAAAGTTTCGCTGACTAGAATACAAGGTAAAACGCATGACTTATCGCACTACTCGTCGTCGTCCCAATTCACAATTTCCTGCGTTATGGCGCGTTTTTTTAAGTTTATTTGCCCTAATTTTGATTGCGGGCGGTTGTTATTCCGCTTTGATTTATTGGATTACGTCCGAGCCACCGACCACCGTTTATTTGAATATCGTGGAAGCGTGGAGTCGTTTGGGTGTTTTTATTTTTGTGGGAAATTTGATTACGCTAATCATTGCAGGGGCTATTAGTGCGGCGATTGCAATGTATATCAACAACCAAAGTTCAGCACCGTTACACCGATTGGAAGATTTGTGTGACCAAATTGGCGATGGCGAATTTGATGCCGTGAATATCACGAATGAAAAAGGACGGTTTCGGAAATTGAGTTTTTCATTTCGTCAAATGGTGAACAAATTATATTTACGCCGTGCAGCACAAGAAGAATGTATTGATCAAATTTATGACCATATTCAAGAATTACGCGCAGGTTTGAATTTGACAGGCAGTCAACGCGAAGTTTTAAACGAGTTGGACGCGCATTTACAGCATTTAGGAAAAATTATTTGAGGCGTTAAAGCTGGCATTTTTATTTAAATGCCAGCTTTAATTTATTTTTATTCGACAGAAAATTCGCGCATCATGCCCATGTCTTCATGTTCCAAATTGTGGCAATGGTATAAAAATAAACCTTTGAAATCTTGGAATGGCTTGATAATTTTCACCCGTTCCATTGGCATAACGAGAACAACGTCTTTTAAACCGCTGTCGATAAATCCGTCACGCACGGTGTCATAAGCCGTCGAATCACCACTAAAACTACGACTAACAATTTGAAATTGTTGCCCGTGTAAATGAATCGGGTGCGCCATCGACAAATCCATCATGCCACCACCCATTCCGCCCATTTTACCCATGCCACCGCGTTTCATTTCATCGCCGCCGTCATGTTGATTGTGGGTATTGGGTTTTGTGTTATTTTCCATTTTCATGCCACCTTCACCGTGTGCATGAAAAATTTCAATCTGTTGAATGCTACCCACTTTTACCCGTTCAAACGGTAACGGCTTATTAAATTCATAAGGCGCACCATTGAGCAACATCGACATCGGTTTTTCTGAAATACCAATAGGAATTGGGTTATTGGGATTCGCGGTGTCGCTGATTTCGTAATGTTTGAATTTCGATAATTGCATTGGCAATTTGTGGGTTTCGCTGACTTTTTTAGTGACGCGAATGGTACAAATCGGATATTCACTACCAACAGGAATCGCCCCTTTGTGCATTCCCATGCCCATTTTTGGTAAAACACCCGCAAATGACAAACTTTTCAACGTGAGTTGCGTGCCTTCATTACGCCCACTGAAATCTGCCCAAACGTCTAAACGTTCACCTGGTGCAAGCATGACATACGGTTTCACTTCGGGTTGTTCGAGCAAACCACCATCTACACCAATGACCGTGACAGGCATTCCGTCATCCCACGCTAATTTGTAAATTCGAGATGTAGACGCATTCACCACGCGCAAACGATAAGCGCGACTAGCCACGTCTAAACTAAAATTTGGATGACCATTCACTAAAATTTTATCGCCGACAAAGCCCGTCATTTTGTTGTGCATCATTGACGAATAAACGAGTTGGTTATCGCTGTCGAATTGTTTGTCTTGAATCACAAGCGGAATTTCAAATTCCCCAGAAGGTAAATCTAATTTTGCTTCTTCTTCATCGTTGACAATGATTGCGCCCGCCAATCCAAAATAAACTTGTTTGCCTGTTACGCCATGCTGATGCGGGTGATAAATGTTTAGATTCGCCCGATTCATAACTTCAAATTCATAAACCAGCGTTTCGTTAGGATCAATGGAATACATAGGATGTCCATCCATAACTTGCGGAACGTGCAAGCCGTGCCAATGTGTCACGGTTGGTTGTGATAAGCCGTTGTGTAAATGAATCCGTACTTTTTGCCCTTTATGCAGACGAATAATATCGCCCAAAAAGGAATTGGGAAGGTTAGTGATTGTGTCTTTTGGACCTTTGATTAAATGTGCTGTGTATTGCAGTAAATTTGTTTTTGTTCCGTCCAAAATTGGAATCGCCGCAGGTTTGCAAAATAAATCAAATTCAACATCTGGGTGAAAATTTGGCGAAGCCTTATTCGGTGTTATTTTTGGCATCATCATTTCGTCGGAATGCTTATTGTGCATTCCGCCCATTCCCATGCCTTCCATTGCTTTCGCGAGTGAGGGCAGGGCTGTCAAACCCGCAAAACTTAAACCTGATTGCTTTAAAAAACGACGACGTGAATGATTAAATTCGCTCATAAAAACTCCATTCGATTGGAAAGATGCGGCAAAGTGCCACAGGTCGGTTTTGAGTTTAGGCTAGATTTTATGCACGTTCAAGTTTAAATCCACACTCTTTAAAATGTTATCCAAAATACCACTGATTCAAGTGATTGCCCCACAGCAAAGCAATCCAACCTGCTATCGCTAAATAAGGACCAAACGGAATTTGCTTATCGCGGCTTTGTTTATTTAACGAAATTAAGGTGATGCCAATAAATGCACCGACCACCGAAGAAAGCAAAATAATCAATCCCAAATATTGCCACCCCAACCACGCGCCGAGCATTCCCAATAATTTAAAATCACCGTGTCCCATACCTTCTTTGCCCGTGAATAATTTAAAACCGTGATACACCGACCACAACGCTAAATATCCACCTGCTGCGCCAATAATGCTGGTTGAACTATCGGTAAAAACAGTAAATAAACTCGCAATTAAACCAAGCCACAACATTGGTAACACAATCACATCGGGCAACAATTGCGTGTCTAAATCAATCAAGCTCAATGCAATTAAAACCCATGTTAATGCTAATCCCGCTGCAGCTTGTTCACCGTAACCAAAATGCCACGCGACAATCATTGACAAAATTGCCGTTAAGAATTCAACAACAGGATAACGTCCAGAAATCGGCGTTTTGCAATTCGCACATTTTCCACGCAACCACAAATAACTTAAAACAGGGATATTTTGCCAAGGTCGAATTTTTGCTTGGCAATTTGGACAACTTGAAGCAGGTAATGCAAGATTGAAAACATCGGTTGGCGCGTCATTTTCGAGTTCTAAATACTCCAAACAATCGTTGCGCCATTGCCGTTTCATCATAATGGGCAAACGGTAAATCACGACGTTTAAAAAACTACCCACCAATAATCCCACTACGCCAATTAACGCCGTGAAAGCATAAGGTGTGGTTAATAAAGTCAATTCGTTAAAAAGTTGCATCAATGTATTACCGAGCCAAGTTTGAAAATTGGCAAGTACATCGCCACGATTAAACCACCGACTAAAATTCCTAAAATCATCATAATCATCGGTTCCATTAAACTGCTTAAATTATCGACGAGGTTATCAACTTCTTCTTCGTAAAAGTCCGCCACTTTAGATAACATCCCATCGAGCGAGCCAGATTCTTCACCGATAGAAACCATTTGAATTACCATGTGTGGAAATAAACCTGATTCAGGCAGCGCGTATTGTAAGCGTTGACCTGTCATTACTTCTTCGCGGACTTTCAAAACGGCATCTCTAAAAAGGCGATTCCCACACGTTCCTGCAGACGATTCTAAGGATTCGACCAACGGAACACCTGCGGCGGACATTGTTGCAAGGGTGCGAGAAAACCTTGCGATGGCAGATTTTCTAATAATAGTACCGATGACTGACACGTTGAGAATTGTTTTATCTATGAAATAATTAAAAGATTCATATCGTTTACTGCAAAAAATAAACGCATAAATTATCGCCCATAAAATGAAACCAATAATCCACCAATAGGCTTGCATCCATTTCGACATTGCTACGACCATTTTGGTAAAAGCTGGTAAATCTGCCCCGAAACTTTTAAATAAATCATCGAAAACGGGAACTACGAAAACAAGCAAAATAGTTGTCACAATCAATGCAACGGCAATAACGGACAGCGGGTACGTTAATGCTTTTTTGATTTTCTTTTTCATCGACTCACTTTTTTCTTTGTACGTCGCGATTTTATCTAAAAGTGTCTCTAAAACCCCGCCACGTTCGCCCGCTTCAATCAGATTACAAAACAAGTCGTCAAACTCATTGGGATGTTTGACTAACGCTTGCGTCAAACTATCTCCGCTTTCAACGTCGACCTTAATCGCCAATAACAATTCGCGCATACTCAGATTTTCATTGCCATGTCCGACAATATCTAACGCTTGAACAACGGGAACGCCCGCTTTTAACATCGTCGCTAATTGTCGTGCAAAAATGGCAATATCGCCTGCCGTGATTTTTTGCATTTTTTTGCCAAAAAGTGGCGGAGATTTTTTCTTGATTTGTGTGACGTTAATGCCTTGGCGACGTAATTCACTCCGCGCCATTTTTTCATCTGCCATGATGATGACACCTGACACTTTTCGGCGATGTTTATCATTGCCTGTCCACGCAAATTCAGATTCTTTGGTTATTTTCTTTTCTTTTTCGGTACGCTTTTTTAGATCTGCCATCGTGTTCCCCTGATTTATTCTATTGTCACGCGATCGAGTTCTTCAATACTGACTACACCGAGCCGAACTTTGTTTAATCCTGAGGCGCGTAAATCGTTAATGCCATCCTCAGCAGCTTGATTTGCAAGTTGCATGGCATTTCCACCTGCTAAAATTAACGCCCGCATTTTTTCTCCCAGTGTCATGACTTGATAAATCCCGACGCGACCTTTAAATCCTGAGCTACATAATTCACAGCCGACCGCTTTAAAAAGTTTTAAATTTCCGAGTTCTTCTTTTTTAAAACCTGTTGTTAGCAAAAAATCTTCGGGGTATTCAGCAGGCACTTTACACGCTTCACATAACCGCCGCGCCAATCGTTGCGCCATGATTAAATTCACGGCGGACACGATATTAAAAGGCGGAATCCCCATTTGCATCAAACGATTCAAGGTTTGTGGCGCGTCATTGGTGTGTAACGTAGATAAAACTAAATGTCCTGTTTGAGCGGCTTTCACCGCAATTTCAGCCGTTTCCGTATCGCGAATCTCACCGACCATAATAATGTCTGGATCTTGTCGTAAAAAAGCACGTAACGCGGTGGGGAATGTCAGACCTGCTTTTGGATTAACGTTTACTTGGTTAATGCCTTCAACTGTGATTTCAACGGGATCTTCAGCAGTAGAAATGTTGCGCTCAGGCGTATTGAGGATATTTAAACCCGTGTAAAGCGTCACGGTTTTACCACTTCCTGTCGGACCTGTAACGAGAACCAAACCGTAAGGTTTATTGATAGCATCTAAAAAAAGTTTTTGTTGCTGAGGTTCAAACCCTAATTTTTCAATGCCTAATTGGGCATTTGTCGGGTCTAAAATC